>CAYMQL010000202.1:0-5532 GCA_964392255.1 uncultured Planctomycetaceae bacterium
CTCTGCGCCTGCTTTTCAGACCTCTCGGGTGTTGCGCCCTATGAACGCATTCGTTTCGGCCGACCGCGTGTGGCGATTCCTGCTTCCTTGGCGTCGGAGCGAGCTGGTCGATCATGCGGCCGGCGAGGTCGCCCGGCAATGCCGCGATGCGCTTTGGCGTCGGGTTTATCCGCAGGCGGCCGGCATGAGTCCTGCGCAGATTCGGGGGTACGTCCGCAGCTTTGCGACCGAATGCGTCGACGACGAGCTGGGGCGAACGATGGGCCACTGCCGATTGGCAACCGCAACCCGGCGCCGCATTGCGGCCGCAGCGGTCGAACAGGTCGTCGTACAACTGACCCGCGACGTCGTGTGTGCCGGGCCGCCGACGATTGTGCAGCCGCTGGCAGCCTAGAGGCCGGCCCCATCGCCCGCCACCTCCCTCGGGCTGGCAAACGGTGCGGTTGCCCTTTGCCCCTTCTTGTTTGCGGCCTGCCGCGACGTTAAAATCGGCGTCTTTCGGAAGTTTCGGAAGGAGAGATGCCGAGCATGTGTGCCGCAAAGAATCTTGTGGTTGCCCAAAGCGGGGGGCCTACGCCGGTCATTAACAGTAGCTTGCGGGGCATTATCGAGGCCGCGAGGCAGTTCGACGCCGTCGGCACCGTCTACGGCGCCCGGCACGGCATCGAGGGCGTGCTGAAAGAGGAGCTGCTCGACCTGTCGGCCCAGCCGGCCGACGAGGTGGCCCTGCTCAGGTTCACGCCCGCCGCCGGCTCGATCGGCACCTGCCGCTACAAGCTCAAGCCGAACCAGACCGAAGATTTCGAGCGGACGATCGAGGTGCTGCGGGCGCACGACGTCGGCTATCTGCTCTACATCGGCGGCAACGACTCGATGGACACGGCCAACAAGATCGCCCAGTTGGCCCGCCAGCGCGGTCTCGATCTGGTGGCCGTCGGCGTGCCCAAGACGATCGACAACGACGTGGGCGACAGCGCGTTCCGGCTGATCGACCATACGCCCGGCTATGGCTCGGTTGCCCGCTACTGGATGCACAAGGTGCAAGAGGCCAACGAGGAGAACGGCGGCTCGTGCCCGGCCGATCCGGTGCTGGTGATGCAGGCGATGGGCCGCAAGATCGGATTCATTCCGGCGGCGGCCCGGCTGGCCGATCCCGACCGCGAGATGCCGCTGCAAATCTATCTGGCCGAAAGCCCCTGCATGGTCGAGCAGCTTGCCGACCAGGTGGCCGACCAGTTGCGGCGCTCGGGCCGGTGCATGGTCGTTATCAGCGAAGGTTTTGACGTGGGCGACGTGGGCGTGGTTAAAGACGCTTTCGGCCATGTTTCCTTTAGCGCAAGCAAGTCGAGCGTGGCCCAGATTGTGGTCAATTACCTCAACGAAAAAGGGCTGCCTTGCAAGGGCGCGGCCCGGGGCAACGTGCCGGGCACCGACCAGCGCCACTCGATGGTCCACGCCTCGGCCGTCGACCTGGACGAAGCCTATCGCGTCGGCCAGAAGGCGGTCGAACTGGCCGCCGCCGGCCAGAGCGGATTTATGGCCACCATCCTCCGCGATCCGGGCCCGATCTACTCCGTTCGTTATGACAAAGTGCCGCTGGGCGAAGTGGCCAACAGCGAGCGGACCTTCCCCAAGCAGTGGATCGCCCCGAGCGGCTGCGACGTGACCGACGATTTCGTCCGCTACGCCAAGCCGCTGTTGGGCAGCGACATGATCGTGCTGCCGACCGTCGACGGCCGCCAGCGGATGACCCGCTTCCAGCCGATTTTCGCCGAGCCGAAACTTTCCAAATACATTCCCCAAGCCGACAGAAAGTGATGATCGACTACACACCCAAGCACGACTTCCTGGTGGGCATCGATTCGGACGGTTGCGTGTTCGACACGATGGAGTTGAAGCACAAGGAGTGCTTCATTCCCAACATCATCAACGACTACGAGCTGCAAGGCGTTAGCAAGTACGCCCGCGAGGCGGCCGAGTTCGTGAATCTCTACTCGAAGAGCCGCGGCATCAACCGCTTCCCGGCCCTGATCGAAACGCTGGAGTGGCTGCAAAAACGGCCCGAGGTGAAGGCCCGAGGCGTCAATATCTCGATTCCGCAGTCCCTGCGCGATTGGATTAAGCGTGAGACGAAGCTGGGCAACCCGGCGCTGGAGAAAGAGGTCCAGCAGGGCGGCGATCCGCATCTGAAACATGCTCTGGAATGGTCGAAGGCGGTCAACCACTCCATCGCCGGCATGGTCCGCGGCGTGCCGCCGTTCCCGTTCGTCCGCAAAAGCCTCGAAAAGCTCCAGGCGCTGGCCGACGTGCTGATCGTCTCGGCCACGCCGCACGAAGCATTGCAGCGCGAGTGGGACGAGCACGATCTGACCAAATACACCGTGGCCATCTGCGGCCAGGAGATCGGCACGAAGAAGGAATCGCTCGCCGCAGCCAAAAAATATCCCCCGCAGCACACGCTGATGATCGGCGACGCCCCCGGCGACCACAAAGCCGCCGACGCGAACCACGCCCTGTTCTTCCCCATCAATCCCGGCGCCGAAGAGGCCAGTTGGCAACGCTTTTACGAAGAGGGCATCGACCGCTTCCTCTCCGGCACGTTCGCCGGCGCGTATCAAGCCGCGTTGCTGGCCGAGTTCGACCGCTATTTGCCCGAGCGCCCAACGTGGAAGGTGGAGGGGTGAAGAAGGGATTAGCGATTGGGGATTAGGGATTAGATTGGTGTTTCAATACACGTTGAACGTTTAGCGGCCGCCGGCACGGCGGCCAAACGCTGGAATCCAAGTGCTACGAGGCGGGCTGCCATGAAAAAAGAACTGATCGTTCAGTTGCACGCCAGCTTCGAGCACTTGGTACATACGGAAGAGGAGGCCGGGGTCGAGTTTTGGCTGGCTCGGGATCTTCAGGGAGTGCTCGGATATCAGACGTGGCGGAGTTTTGAGCAGGTTGTGGAGAAGGCCGTAACCGCTTGCCAAAATGCAGGTTACAATCCGAGCGATCATTTTGCCGAAATCAGCAAAATGGTCCCCCTTGGGAAGGGTGCAGAGCGAGAAGTGGGCGATTTCATGCTCACCCGCTACGCCTGCTACCTGATTGCCCAAAACGGCGACTCGACCAAAGCCCCGATTGCGTTTGCACAAACGTATTTTGCCGTCCAGACCCGAAAACAGGAGCTTATTGAACAGCGGCTTGCCGAAATGGAGCGGCTTAGCGCCCGCAAGAAGCTCACGACGTCGGAGAAGGAGCTTTCGGGCATCATCTTCGAGCGCGTCGGCGATGAAAGGAGCTTCGGCCGGATTCGCAGTCGCGGCGACCAGGCCCTTTTCGGTGGGCGAACCACGCAGCAGATGAAGGAGCGGTTGAATGTGCCCGACAGCCGCCCGCTGGCCGACTTTTTGCCCACGATCACGATCAAGGCCAAGGATTTCGCCAACGAGATCACCAATTTCAACATCAAACGGGAAGATTTGCGAACGGAAGGCTCGATTGCCTACGAGCACATCAAGAACAACGCCGAGGTCCGCAAGCTGCTCGACAAACGCGGCATCGTGCCCGAGCAACTGCCGCCGTCGGAAGACATCAAGAAGATCGAACGCCGCGTAGAGTCGGAACAGAAGAAACTGCCCAAGCAGGTGAAGGCGTTGGAAGCGGATGGTTCGAACAATTAGGAGTGCGGTCGCGAGGCAACAAACCCAGGGGCCGGGGCTGGTGCCGCCATGAAGCTGCGATACAAATTACTGTTACTGCTTGGCGCGGTTGTTTTTGCCGGCACGATTTTCGTGATTTTTCAGACCGGACCTAGCTACAACCTACAGAAAGTCCATCCACGACTTGCCGATCTTCAGCCGCCATACCGCAAAGTGAAGACTTATTACTGGGCAGACGGAGGCAGCATCGGCATCGAAATTATTGACCGGGATGGTCGTCAGGAGCAATTTGGGATTCGCGCCAAACTTAGCGATGCTAAGCGGTATAGCCGTGTATTCGTCGGTGCGCTCAATGACAGCTTTCAGAGCGCTGTTGAGGTTGGCGAACCCGAGCATACCCGAAAGATGCTGACTCGCGTAGTGAGCGACTACCCAGATCGCACGCCGTATGATGACATCAACTTGGCGATTCTGCGAGGCTATCCGAAGGATTACCTCAGGGGTCTGTATCACTGGTGGTGTGGACACCTTGACGGCGGCGGCGTGTACATTTTCTAATTGGAGTCTGTCCGCACGACTATTCACTAACCACTAACCACTAACCACTAACCACTAGCCACTAGCCACTAACCACTATGTCTCCCAAATGTGACATCGGACTGATCGGACTCGCCGTGATGGGCGAGAATCTTGCCCTGAACATCGAAAGCCGGGGATTTAGCATCGCCGTCTACAACCGCACCACCAGCAAGGTCGACGAACTGCTGGCCGGCCGGGCGAAGGGCAAAAACTTCGTCGGTTGCCACTCGTTGGAAGAGCTGGTCGGCGCCTTGGCCTCGCCGCGCAAGGTGATGCTGATGGTCAAAGCCGGCGCGGCCGTCGACGACTTCATCGAAAAGCTGATTCCGCTGCTCTCGCCCGGCGACGTGATCATCGACGGCGGCAACACGCACTTCAGCGAAACTGAGCGGCGCACGCAGTACGTCGAGTCGAAGGGCCTGCTCTACATCGGCACCGGCGTCTCCGGCGGCGAGGAGGGCGCGCTGAAGGGACCCAGCATGATGCCCGGCGGAAGCGAAAAGGCGTGGCCGTTGGTGAAGCCGATCTTCCAGGCCATCGCGGCCAAGGTCGGCCCGAACAACGACATTTCCTGCTGCGAATGGGTCGGGCCGCGCGGCGCGGGCCACTACGTGAAAATGGTCCACAACGGCATCGAATACGGCGACATGCAGTTGATTTGCGAGGCCTATTGGATGCTCAAGAACGCCCTGGGCACGACCAACGATGAGTTATACGACATCTTCCAGCAGTGGTACGAAGGCGAGCTGAACAGTTACCTGATCGAGATCACCCGCGACATCTTCAGCGTCAAAGACGATCTGACCGACGGCTATCTGGTCGACATGATTATGGACACGGCCGGCGCGAAAGGCACGGGCAAGTGGATGAGCCAACTGGCGCTCGATCTGGGCGTGCCCAGCACGTTGGTGACCGAGGCGGTGTACGCCCGATGCCTGTCGGCGATGAAAGAGTCGCGCGTTCGGGCGAGCAAGGTTTTGCGCGGCCCGACGGCGAAGTTCCGCGGCGATCGGGCGAAGTTCATCGAGCAGGTCCGCCAGGCGCTGTATGCCTCGAAGATTTGCAGCTACGCCCAGGGCTACGTGCAAATGCAGGCGGCGGCCAAGGAATACAACTGGCCGCTCAAATTCGGCGAGATCGCCTTGCTTTGGCGCGGCGGCTGCATCATTCGGGCCACATTCCTGGAGCGGATCAAAGAGGCGTTCGACGCCCGAAAGCCGCCCGAGAATCTGCTGCTGGCCCCGTACTTTAAGTCGGCAGTCCGCAAGGCGCAGACGGCGTGGCGCAACGTGGTGACCACGGCCGT
>CAYMQL010000203.1:0-5514 GCA_964392255.1 uncultured Planctomycetaceae bacterium
CGGGCAGGTCAGCAACACCAACGGCTACCTATGCTACAATTCCGGTTCCACCGGCACGGCAACGGTTACCGGCTCCGGCTCAACATGGACCAACACAGGCAATCTCTCTTTCGGCTACCAAGGCACCGGAACACTGAACATCACCGACGGCGGCACAGTCACGGCAACCGCGGTTTCAGTCAATAGTAAATCTTTGCTGGCAATCGATGTTGGCGCCGGCAGTTCGCTCGCAGTTGGTAATGGCGGCGGCACCATCACCAACAAGGGCGTCGTACGCGTTATGGCAGGGGCCGGTGTGACGGGCGGCCCATACGCCCCCATCTCCGCCAAATCCTGGAGCGGCACCGGCATCTATCAGGCCGTCGGCGGCACGTGGAACGCGGACAAACATGAGTTCACGGTTTCTGATTTTCTGCCCGGCACCTCCGGCCAAGAGATTCACCTCAATCTGTCCGAGACGCAGCGAGTGCTGATTGATCTGCCCGCAAGCACGCAGAGCGTCGGCGTGAGTTTCCTGGCGAAGACGGGCAGCCCCACAGCCCCGCTCTTGGACTTCACCGCCACGGCCATCCTTGGCGAACCACTGGTGGACCTCGAAACGCTGGCCGGCAACGGTCCGTCGATCCTCGGGGCCTGGCAATTCTCGGCCGACGGCGGCTATCTGTCGGGCGATCCCGCCTATCTGTCGTTTTCGATCGACGAAAAATACAGTCGCGACGATTTGCTCGTCTGGCATTACGACGGCGCGGACTGGACCAAGTTCGACGCAATCGACCTGACCTGCAACGGCGGCTATGCGAGCTTCACCGTAACGGGCTTCAGCGGCTATGCCGTAACGCTCGTGCCCGAGCCAGGCGCGCTGGCCCTGCTGCTGACCGCCGTCATGGGACTGATGGTTTTCGCGCGGCGGAAGCGATAGCGCAGAAAAGTATGAATGATGAATGGTGAATGATGAATTGCGGTCACTCGATCGGCCTTCATCCTTCATCATTCATACTTCATCCTTCATAATTCATCGTTGCTTCTAAAAAAGCGCCGGCCGCAAGCGGCCGGTCTAAACGACGCGGAGGATACGGCCATTCATCCTTCATCGTTTCTCTCCCCTCTCCCCTCTCCCCTCTCCACTGTCTCCTCATACTCCACTCTGAGCAGCGTCAAACCCTGGGGCGGCGCGGTGGGGCCGGCTTGGCGGCGGTCGACCGCGCGGAGGACTTCGCCGGGCCAGTTTTCCGGCTGCGCGCCGCGGCCCACCTGGACCAGCGTGCCGACGATCGCCCGAACCATGTTGTAGAGGAATCCGTCGGCCTCGATTTCGATGAAAATGTATTCCTCACACTCCGTGTGAGGAAGAATGTTCGCCCCCCCTGCCCTGCCCTGCCGTTCCGTGCTGGTCCGGCCCTCACCCCCTGCCCCTCTCCCAAAGGGCGAGGGGAGCGTTGGCGACGCGCCCCCTGCCCTGCCCCGGCGGACGCTGAGATCGAAAATCGTCCGCACGGTGGTTTTGCGCGGTGCGCCGCTGCTTTGGAAGCTGCGAAAGTCGTGCGTGCCCAGTAAAGCTTCGGCGGCGCGTTGCATGGCCTCGGCGTCGAGCCGGCCGTAGGCATAGTGCCAAACAAAATGCCGCCCGAACACGTCGCGGACCGGCCCGTCGTGGATCACGTAGCGATAGCGCTTGCGCAGGGCGTCGCGGATGGGATGAAAGCCTTTTGGGGCTTCGGCCGCATCGAGCACGGCGATGTCGTGCGGCAGATTCGCGTTCAGCGCCCGTAGAAAAACGTCCGGCGGCAGCGTCGAGTCGGTCCGCAACGCAACGACCTGACCCGTGGCATGGACTCCGGCGTCGGTCCGACCGCTGGCCAGCGTTCTGGTGCGCTGCCCGGTGACTTTGGCAACGGCTTCTTCCAGCGTCTGTTGCACGGTGGACTTGCCAAGCTGAAACTGCCACCCGGCGTAGGCCGTGCCGTCGTAGGCGATGGTGAGTTTGAGGGTTCGCACGACCTTCTTGTCGGTTGCATGTTCACGTGCAGGCAGCATGACTCTCAAAGACCGTGATCTCTTCTTTCATCTGGTTGATGATGCCTTTGAGAGATCGCAACGTCAGCTCCCGAATGTGTTCGTTGTCACAAGGCCTGTTGACAATCACCTCATATCGCTGTTCGAGCAACCGCAGTTTCTCGCGAGTCACCTCAAGCTCGCGCCAGTTCTGGAGACTCATAATAAAACCTCCACAATCCCTTTGGCGGTATGCTGCCGATCCGTGGCGAATACCACATTGATCAGGTAATCGAAATCCTCCTCGCCAATCAGGGCAACTTCCAAGAATGGCAACCCGCCGAGTATTTCCCGATCGGCCTCTCTATCGCGTGGATAATCCGGCCCGGCCAACAAAGCACAATCTACGTCATTGGGCTCAGGGCGTTCGGTGACGAAACTGCCGTTGATCACCAAGCGACTCGCGCCCGCCTTCTTCGCCAATTCCACAAGCCACCGCAGCGACTCCATCTGGACTCGCCGAACCTCGGACTGCCGCCCGAAGCGGGCTTCGATTTCATCGAGCGATGCAAGGTGAACGCCTGCCGGCAGATAGCCCTGCTCGTCGAAATCGGGGATCATGCCCTCTCCCTAATCCATTATATGCTGATCGACTGCAACGAAAACGATTCCCCCCCTGCCCTACCCTCTCGCCTCTTTCACCAGCAGCTCGGCGATCTGGACGGCGTTGGTGGCCGCGCCCTTGCGCAGGTTGTCGCTGACGCACCAGAACGCCAGGCCGTTCGGGCTGGAGATGTCTTCGCGGATGCGGCCGATAAAGGTCTCGTCGCGCCGGTCGCCGTTGATCGGCATCGGGTAAACCTTTTTTTCGAGGTCGTCCATCACGACCAATCCCGGCGTGGCCGCGAACAGTTTTCTCGCCTCGTCCACGGTGATCTTCCGCTCGGTCTCGACCAAAATGCTCTCGCTATGGCAATTGCTCACGGGCACTCGGATGCAGGTCGGGCAGATCTGCATCGAATCGTCGTCAAGCATCTTCCGCGTCTCGTAGACCATTTTCATCTCTTCCGAGGTGTAGCCCTGATGCTTCGGGCCGCCGATCTGCGGAATGCAGTTGAAGGCGATCGGATAGGCGAAGGTTTCGTAGCTGTACTCTTCGCCAGCCAGCAGGGCCTTGGTTCCGCCCAGCAGATCGCGCGAGCCGGCCAAGCCCGCGCCGCTGACGGCCTGATAGGTGCTGACCACGACGCGGCGCACGCGGCCGGCGTCGTGCAGCGGCTTCAGCGCCTGAACCATTTGTGTGGTCGAGCAATTTGGGCTGGCGATGATGCCCTTGTGATTGCGCACGGCGTGCGGATTGACTTCGGGAATGACCAGCGGCACATTCGGGTCCATCCGCCAGTAGCCGCTCTCGTCGATCACCACGCAGCCGCGGCGCACCGCGTCGGGAATATAATCGCGAGCCGTATCGTCGGGCGTGCTGCTAATGACAAGGTCGACTCCGTCGAACACTGGCCCCTTCAATTCCTCGACGACGACCTCTCGCCCGGCGAACGAAATATGCCGACCGGCCGATCGCGCCGAAGCGACGAACTTGATCGTCTTGAAGGGAAACTTCCTTGCTTCCAGCAACTCGCGGATGATGGTCCCCACAGCGCCGGTGGCGCCGACGACGGCTACGGTGTCGAACACGGATAATCTCCTCGAAACAACGGTTGGCGACTAGACAACGTCCACAAAGCCGCGACCGGCGAACAGGGCCGGCGGTCGCGGCTTTGTGCCGCACGTCTGTAACCCGTCATTACAAACAAAACAACCCATTTATTATGACAGGGCCTATTGGGCATAACAACCGCAAATCGGCGGCCTTTGGAGATAAAAAAAGGCCCCGCCGCAACCGAATCCAGTCGCGGGGGGCCTGATTGCTTGTCCGCCGACGGCCGTTCCGACCGCGGCCGGAACGCAGACCGTCAGGTCATCACTACTGGGCCGACGCCAATTGCTCGGTCCCGACGTTGAATCCAAACGCCACGGCCGTGATCTGGCCCGCGGTCAGCGTAACCGTCCGCACGTCTTCTTCAATCTGGCCGTTGCGGACCACCTGGGCACGAACCTCATACTTGTACTCGAAGCCGGGCTTCAAGCCGTACGAGATAAACTGCCGCCGGCTTCCCGTGCTGCGGGTCTCGAGGCCGTTGACCGTCACTTTGGCGTCGTAAGGCACCCAGACCGTCAACACGCCGCTCTCTTCGGCCGTTGCGTCGCTTGTCTTCAGCGGGGCCGGTTCGGCCGGCGCGGGCGCTGCCGGAACTCCGGGTTCCATCGGCATCGTCGGCTCGATCATGGGCTTTTTCGCCGGCGTTGGGGTCTGTCCCGGCGCAACGGTCGGCGTCGACGTCGAACCCTCGGTGCAGCACGGATCACACGCCCAAGCCGTCGAGCAGCAATCGGTCCAGCAACCGCCGCAATACCACCGGTAGCTGCCGAACAGCAACCGACGGACCGGTCCAGGACGCCAGCCCAGATAGCAGCCGTAGCTGTAGCTGCACGGGCTGTAGCAACTCCAGGTCGGGGCGCAGGGCGCGTAACAGCAGGAAGCGTAGCCGTATCCCCAGCCTCGAGGATAGGCGCCCCACCACTGAGCATCCGCCCGGGGCACTGCCGAAAAAACGACCACCGCCGCCAAAGCAATCACCAGCACATACTTCCAGTTCGGTCGGTCCATGTGTGTCTTACTCCCTTCCTATTGGATAAATGTAATACCCAAAGTTCCAATGCGCTCACAAGTAAACATACCAGCCCCCCACTGAAAATCAAGTAGCCTGGGCGAACTTGCGCAATATCGCAAACTGCTAAAAGCACGTAAGTTAGACGCTTTTTCCTTACCGTGGCACAAAACACCACCCGGCACACCCTATTTCGCCCATGCCGCCATCGTTGCAATTGACATAACCGTAACAATCATATTAACTTGCGATTCCATACACTCGCCAAATCACCGCCTCCCTCAGGGCAAGGTCATGAAATCAGCAACGTGGGCCCGCCGACTCCCCTGGTCGATCGTCGCCGTTGCGACGACGCTGGTTGGCTTGGGTTGGCTGGCTATTGCGCGGGTCGAACAACTCGCCGACGGCAGCGGCCGATTTCTGCACCAACAGATGGCCTACTCGCTGATCGCCTTGGCCGTGATGCTCGCACTGACAATCCCCCATTACCACGTTTTCTGCCGCTTCAGCTACGCCCTGTTTCTGTTAGCCGTGTTTCTGTTGGTGATGGTCTACTTGTTTCCGGCCATCAACGGGGCGCATCGATGGATCCGCTTGGGACCGGTCGGGCTTCAGCCGTCCGAGTTTGCGAAAGTCGCCTATGTACTCGCGCTGGCGCGCTATCTGATGCACCGCGACAACTACCGCCGGCTGCCCGGATTGCTGATCCCGCTGGCGCTGACTCTGCTGCCCGTGCTGGTGATCCTTAAGGAGCCCGACTTGGGCACGGCCCTTGTGTTTCTGCCGGTTTTTTTTG
>CAYMQL010000204.1:0-5499 GCA_964392255.1 uncultured Planctomycetaceae bacterium
CCCCTCGCGTTCTGCTAGTCGACGTGGTCGGCGAGTTGGGCGCGTGGTGGGGTACGGCGCAGATTGCGTTCGTCGGCGGCAGCTTGGGCAGCCGCGGCGGGCAGAATATGATCGAACCGGCCGCTTACGGGGCCGCCGTCTCGTTCGGCCCCAACACATGGAACTTCCGTGACATCGTGGCGGCTATGCTCGAACACGACGCCGCCGTGGTGGTTAAAAACCAAGCCGATTTCGAGGGCTTCGTCCGCCGCTGTCTCAACGAACCGCCGTTCGCCGCCGAGTTGGGCCGCCGCGCGCAATCGCTGGTCCAATCGCAACTCGGAGCCACGGCCCGCACGTTGGACCTGCTGGCTCGGTCCGCCGGTCAAAGGTAATCGTTCACCGGGGAGTGTCCCCCTTGGCATCGCCCCCGAGCCGCGAGCAGTTGCTCTGTGACTGGCAATTATGCCGATGCTCGTCGCCCCAGGGCCGTTAATCGACGGGCGACGTCAGTTGGCTGCTTGCACGAAACCGGCCGGGCGTTTGGCCCGTCTTCTGTTTGAACAGGGCGCTGAGATATTCCGGATGTTCAAAGCCGGTCTGCCGGGCGACGGCGGCCAAAGAGAGGTCGGTTTCCGCCAGAAGCTGTTTGACGCGCGCCAGCCGAACCCGGACGATCTCGGCCTTGGGCGAACGCCCCAGAAACTTCTCGAACCGGTCTCTGAGTACGGTTCGGCTCATGGAAACCTGGCGCATGACGTCCTCGACGGTGATGCCCCGGCATGCGTTTTCGCGAATGAAAAACACGGCTCGGGCGACGTTGCGGTCTTCAATGGCCAGCACGTCGGTCGAGTGCCGGGTGACGATGCCTTTCGGTCGGAGGAATGACGGCGCCGCGGGGGCCGGTTCGCCTCGCATCAAGCGGTCGAGCATCGCGGCAGCCTCGAAACCGATCCGTGCTGCGTTGGGTTCGACGCTCGACAACGGCGGGTCGGACAACTCGCACAAGAGCCGATCGTTGTCCACGCCCACGACGGCGGCTTCGTCGGGAATCGTTACGCCGCACTGCCGGCAAGCGTTGAGCAACTGCTGGCCGCGCAGGTCGTTGCAGGTCATGATGCCCACCGGGCGCGGCAGCGAGCGGATCCACTGGATCAAGTCTTCCTCATAGAGCAGTCCGTGTTGTTCCTGGCGACGCTGGCTGCGGCGACCGTCGGGCTGCCGGCCCGAGTAGGCATGGCACTGGCAGCCCGCTTCGGAAACCAGTTTTGTAAAAGCCTCCAACCGCCGTTGCGAATAGACCACGCCCGAAAAACCGCAATAGGCGAAGTGGCGAAATCCGCGTTCGGCCAGATGTTCGAACGCCAACTGCGCGACTGCCTGCTCGTTGGTTTCGACCAGCGGCAAAGGCCAGTTGCGGTCGCCGCGCAAGTTGACGGCGGGCACGCCCTTGTCGAGCACAGCCTGCATCATGGCGGGGCTATCGACGCGAACGATCAGACCTTGGCCATGCCATGCACTCAGCCAGGGCGGCACAGGCTCGGCCAGCCCGCGATCCTGCCACGAAATCGACCAAGAGCCGTGAAGGCGCACCCACCGCGCGATACCCCAGAGGATATCGCGGCCGTACCCCCGCGACGATTCGATGATCAAAGCCACATGGAAGCGGTCTTTGCGAAATATCGGATCGACGGCGGCTGTTCGGCGTTTGCTCGCCATGGGTGTACTCTGAAAAAACGAGTGAGACGTCGGAATGCTATCCAATATACGCGGGCAACGTCAATTATGCCACCGTTTTTTTCTTTATTAGCATACGGTTATTAACGGTATCGCCTCCCCCAAGATCGGCGATTCATCGGCAATATCGCCTAAATCCACGACAAGAATGGAATATGCAAAAACCTTAGACAAATTATCGATATTCTCAACGACAGGAGCATCGCTTTGGATTATCCTGAAGGCACGATGATGAATCCTCAGCAACGCGTACTGGCTGCCTGCGCATTTCAACGACCGGATCGAATTCCGCGGTTCGACAGTTTCTGGCAATATCCCGAGTCCTGGCGGCGGCGATTAGGGGAACGCGACAGTCTGACCGACGTGGTCATCTGGTATCCGGACGAGACGCCCCTGCCAAGCCGGGCTCGGCCGTTGAAAGAAGAGGACGGGTACGTCTACGAAGTCGACTCCTGGGGGCGAACCATTCGCCGCCGGCCGAACGCCTTTTTTGTCGAACCGTTGAAAAGCGCCGTTCAGAGCGAAGCCGATCTGGAGGCCCTTCAGTTCGATCCGCCCGACCTCGACGGCCGTTACCTCACTGGGAAAATGGATCCTTCGGTTACGTATGCCACCGAAACCGAAGCCCATGAAGCTTTACTCGAAGATAAGCGAAATCATTCCGTCTTCGGCAAGACCGGCGGGCCCTACCTGCGTTCGACCTACTTGCGGGGCGAGGCCCAGTTCCTGATGGACATTGCCGGCAACCCCTGCTTCGCCCGGGCGATCGCCGACAAGATGGCCGATCACTTGATTGCGGTCGGCCTCGAACAATTGCGTCGTTGGGATCTGTATGAGACGGGCATTTGGATTTACGACGACATGGCGGGCAACCGCGGACCGATGTTCAGCCCGGCGTGTTTTGAACAGGTGTTCCTCCCGGCGTATCGACGCATGATTGCGGCTTACAAGGCCGCCGGCGCACGCTATGTATTTCTCCATTCCGACGGCGACATCCGCAGACTGCTGGATATGCTGGTCGACGCCGGCATCGACGGCTTGAACCCGCTGGAACGGCGAGCCAATATGGATATCGTCGCGATTCGCAAACGTTACCCCAAACTGATTCTCACCGGCGGCATGTGCAATACCCGCACGCTGGTTCACGGATCGCGCGCAGAGATCGAAGCCGAGGCCCGTGAAATCATCGATCTCGGCCGCGAGGGCGGAGTGATCATCGGCACGCATTCCGTCAGCCCCGAAATCCCGTTGGAAAATTTCGTCGTCTACCACGAGGTCTGCTTGCAGTATGGGCAGACGGGCTGAATTGCAAAAGACAATGACCCCCCCGAACCATCACGCGGATTCGTTCCGCATTCAAATCAACGTCGAGGTAGTGCGACGATTATGTTGACGACGAAACTCCTGCATCCCGACATCCTTGCCTCCCTCGGTCGAGCCGGCCATGGCTCGCAAGTGCTGATTGCCGACGGTAACTATCCGACGGCCACCGCTTCGCCGTCAACCGCCGCCAAAGTCTTCCTGAACTTGATGCCGGGCGTAGTCAGCGTAACAGACGTTTTGACGGCGCTGCTCAGCGCCGTTCCAATCGAGTCGGCAACGTCCATGATGCCCGCCGACGCCTCTTCACCGCCGATTCACCATGTGTTTTATGCGATGCTTCCCGCGGGAATCGAGCTGAAACGTATGCGGCGGCTGGAATTTTACGAAGCCGTCCAATCGCCGTCGACGGCGCTGGTAATCGCCACCGGCGATCAGCGGCGATTCGCCAACCTGTTGTTGACCATTGGCGCGGTGAAACACGAGGACCCCTGAGCATGGCCGCTTTAAAAGCTCCCGCCATCGATTCGGCGCTCGGCGCGCAAAACAGCAACGCCTGGAAGTGGTGGCTGATGATCGTGCTGTTCCTGGCCACGATCCTTTCCTACCTGGATCGGCAAACCATGTCGCTTTGCAGTGCGATGATCTGCGACGAATTTGAGCTTACCAACGAGCAATACGGGCAGGTCGTTGCGGCATTTCGTTGGGCTTACGCGGCGACGCACGTGCCGGCCGGTTTCATGGCCGATCATCTGCCGATCCGCATGACTTACGGGTTGGCCGTGGGCTTGTGGTCGGCGGCCGGCGCGGCGGCAGCGTGGGTTTTTGGTTTTCGGCCCCTGCTGATGACCCGCGCAGCCCTCGGCATGGGCGAAGCGTTCAACTGGCCTTGTGCGACGCGCATCGTCGCCAATTTGTTTCCGCCCAACGACCGCGGGCTGGCCAGCGGCATTTTCAACAGCGGCGCCGCCGTCGGTTCGCTGATTTCGCCTCTGATCATCACCCCGTTAGCCATCCACTACGGTTGGCGGACCGCCTTCTTTTTGATCGGCATGGTGGGCTTCTTGTGGGTCCTGTTGTGGATGGCGGCTACGCGAAAGAACAGTCCCCGCTATGCCGCGGTCAACGCCGGTCGAGATCTGTCCCTTGCCTGGCGAGCGGCGTTCCCCCTGATATTTTTATCGATCGGAATTGCGGTTCCCGTAGCCGCGATTCGATACGGCGGCGCAGCGCTGGCCCTTGTGCAACAACCGCTGTCGAGCTTGTCCGAAGTCGCTCCCTCGCTGAATGCCTGGCTCTCTCGCGGCCTCTTGGCGGTTTTGGCGGCCGTCGTCGTTTGGACGTTCATCGCCAAGGGCACTAAGTCCCTCGCTTTTTGGATGCTGGTCGTCGTTGCCATGACGGTCAATCCGTGCTGGTATTTCTTGAACGAATGGATTCCTAAATACATGCACGACCAGCGTGGGATGGGCTATCTTTCAGCCGGATTGGTCACCGTGCCCATCTTTCTCGGCGGCGACCTTGGCAATTTGCTCAGCGGCGGAATCATCAAATACCTGACGATGCGAGGATGGTCGTTGCGAGCGGCGCGGGGCACGACCCTCGCTTTCTGCGCAGCCTTGATCGCTCCCGTCGCCCTCGTCACGCTGTGCCAAAACGCCGTGGTCGCCGTCTTGCTGTTGGGCTCGGCCGGGTTGGGCATCACCTCGATCGTGGCCAACTACACGGCCTGCCAGCAGGACCTCTCTTTTGCAAACGTCGGCATGGTCGCCGGCGTCCTCGGCCTGTCGTCGAACGTCTGCGCCGCGATGGTCAATCCGTACATCGGCCGCTACGTCGATCATACCGGAAACTACACGCTGATTTTTGTTCTCATGGCGGTCTTGCCGGCGGTCAGCGTGGCCGCCATCGTCGTTTTCGACGCCGTCATCCACCGTCGCGGAGTGCACCCATGAAAGCCCTTGTTCTGACCGCTTACAACCGTTTTCAATTCCGCGATTGGCCTATGCCGGAGATCGGGCTCGACGAGGTGCTGGTCAAGGTGGCCGCCTGCGGCATCTGCGGCAGCGACATCCACGGCGCCGACGGCAGCACCGGCCGACGCATTCCGCCGATCATCATGGGCCACGAAGCCGCCGGCGTCATCGTCAAAGCGGGCCGCGACGTTAAAGGCTGGGCCGAAGGCGACCGCGTGACCTTCGACTCGACCGTCTATTGCGGAGAATGTTGGTATTGCCGCCGCGGCCAGATCAATCTGTGCGATCGGCGCCGCGTGTTGGGCGTTTCCTGCAACGAGTATCGATGCAGCGGGGCCTTCGCCGAGTTCGCCGCTGTGCCGCAGCGGGTGCTCTACCGCCTGCCCGAGTCCGTCAGCTATCGCCAGGCCGCCATGATTGAACCGCTGTCCATCGCACTGCATGCCGTCCATCGCACCCGCGTCTGTCTGGACGACGCGGCCGTGGT
>CAYMQL010000205.1:0-5495 GCA_964392255.1 uncultured Planctomycetaceae bacterium
GGCATACAACCGACGGGCCGATTTCACTGGGGCAACTACTTCGGCGCGATCCGGCAGTACATCGACTTGCAAGGCGATCCGCAAAACGCCTTCTACTTCATCGCCAATCTGCACGCGCTGACCACGGTCCGCGACCGCGCGACCTTGGCCCAATACACGCTCGACGCGGCGATGGACCTGCTGGCGTTGGGGCTGGATCCGAATCGGGCGACGCTGTTCGTTCAATCGGACGTGCCCGAGGTCTCGGAGCTTTGCTGGCTGCTGATGACCGGCGTGCCGATGGGGCTTTTGGAGCGATGCCACGCCTATAAGGACAAGAAGTCGAAGGGGCTTGCGGCCGATGCCGGGCTGTTCACCTATCCGGTTTTGATGGCGGCCGACATCCTGATGTACGACTCGGACGTTGTGCCGGTGGGCGAAGATCAGGTGCAGCACATCGAGGTCTGCCGCGATTTGGCCGGCAGCTTTAATCACCTATTCGGCGAGACGTTCGTCCTGCCGAAGGCGAAGGTGCTGGACTCGTCAGCCCGCGTGCCGGGCACCGACGGCGAAAAAATGTCGAAGAGCTACGGCAACACGCTCGAAGTTTTCGAGGAGCCGAAGGCGCTCAGGAAGCAGATCATGCGGATCGTGACCGACTCGCGGCCGATGGAGCAGCCGAAAGAGCCCGGGACGGATCATCTGTATCTGCTGTATTCGCTGTTTGCCGACGACGCGCAGCGCGAGGCGATGGCCGCCAAGTATCGGCAGGGCGGATTCGGCTACGGCGAGGTCAAAAAGGCGTTGGCCGATCTGGCGGCGGATTATTTTGCCGAGGCGAGGCAGCGCCGGGCCGAGTTGGAGACGCATCCGGAGCGGGTGCGGGAGATTTTGCGCGAGGGCGCTGCCCAGGCGCGCCAAAAGGCCGCCGAAGTTCTGCTGCGCGCCCAGAAGGCGTGCGGCGTGAAGTAACGCGGCGTCGGAATCAAACCATCGAGAACGTTCCTAACGGCGGCGAAGGGGATAGGCACATTTTTGCCCTTGAAAGGGCAAAAAATGAGCCAGTCCCCGGCCCGTGAACGGTTACATATTTGCGTTCTCGATACCCTCTTATATCGACGACGTTGCCGCCAACCGATCCGGCGACCCCGCAAAATCGGCGACACACGGACATGCAAAACACTTCGGCGCCGCCGATCGGCCTTTATGTGCATGTGCCGTTTTGCGTGCGGAAGTGCGCGTATTGCGACTTTCCGTCGTTCGCCGGACGCGAGGCCGACGTGCCTCGCTACGTCGAGGCGCTCGCCCGCGAGATTGCTCGCCGCGGCGCAGAAATGGGGCATTCCCGAGCGGATACGATTTTTCTGGGCGGCGGCACGCCCTCGCTTTTGGACGCCGCCCAGGTGACGCGCATTTTGGACGCCCTTTTTGAAGCTTTTTCCATTGAACACGACGCCGAGATCACATGCGAATGTAATCCGGGAACGCTTGCAACGCCGTTCGTCCACGCACTCAAACAGGCGGGCGTCAATCGCCTCTCGGTCGGCGCCCAGGCGAAACAACCGCGGCTCTTGCAGATTCTGGGACGAATCCACCTTTGGGACGACGTGGTCGCTTCGGTCGAAGCGGCGCGCGATGCGGGATTCGAGAACATCAATCTCGATTTGATGTTCGGCCTGCCTTCGCAAACGGTTGCCGATTGGCGCGAGACGCTCGATGCCGCCTTGGCGCTCTCGCCCACGCATCTGTCTTGCTACGGTTTGATCGTCGAAGAAGGAACCCCGCTCTGCCGCGCTATTGCGGCGAGAATACTGGCTCTTCCGGACGAAGACGCGGAGCGTGCCATGTACGAACTCGCGAGGCAATCGCTCGCCGAGCACGGATATCGGCAATACGAAATCAGCAATTTTGCGCGCGAAGGTCGCGAGTGCCGGCACAACCTCGGCTGTTGGACGCGCGTGCCTTATCTGGGGTTCGGCTGTGCGGCCCATAGTTTTTTCGACGAATGCCGCACGATGAATCCCGCGTCGCTCGACGCTTATCTAGCCGGCGAAGCTCCGAAAATCGAGCGTCTTTCAAAGCAAGAGGCCCGATTCGAAAGCCTGATGCTCGGTCTGCGCATGACGCGCGGCGTCCGCGACGACGATTTCGTTCGCATGCACGGGCTGAGCATCCGCGAGGCCTTCGGCAGCAAGCTCGATAAGCCACTCGCCGCCGGATTGCTGGAATGGCACAATCAAGCCCTGCGTCTCACGCGCCTTGGCATGGACCTGCAAAACAGCGTGCTGGTCGATCTGCTGTGACGCGACAATCCGGGGTAACGCCCCGGCAAAGGGGACAGCCTCATTGTTGCTGACACGAAAAGTGGGGCAGTCCCCAGCCAGCGAGCGGCTGCGAGAACAGCAATCGCGTAATGCAATACGCAACGGCGTCGTGGCATTGCAAAATGCAACGCATGCGTTTTTTGGCCAAGTGTTGCATTATTTCGTAAGTACATTAATAATAACGGATTACGCGAAATTAACTCGCCGCGAAAAGCTACGGCACATTTTTTGCGTATTTACCGTGTCATGAAACTCGCCCTCCCAGTTTGGCAAGGCCGCATTTCGCCGGTGTTCGACGTTGCCGGGCAATTGCTGTTGGTTGAGTTGGCCGACGGTTGCGAGGTTGCGCGCCGGGCGCAAGCTCTTCACGAAAACGTCGCCGACCAGCGGGCTTTGGAATTGGCCGAGCTTGGCATCGAGGCGCTGATTTGCGCCGGCATTTCGCAACCGCTCGAAACCATGCTCAGCGACCGCGGAATCCGAGTCATCGCTCGAATATGCGGCGGGGTCGAAGAGGTACTCGCTGCGTATTTGGCGGGCCGATTGGGCGAGCCGCGTTTTGCCATGCCCGGTTGTTGCGGGCGGCAGCGGCTTCGAGGAGCGGCCGGGGGACAGGGCCGCCGGGCTCGATGTCGACACCAACGAAGGGAGAATCCATGAAGATCGTCATTACATCGGAAGGTTCAGGTCTGAACAGCCGGGTGGACCCCAGGTTCGGCCGGGCGAAGTTTTTTGTGCTTTTCGATACGGAAACCGGCGATGTCTTATCGCATGACAATGCACAGAACCTTAATGCTCCGCAAGGCGCGGGCATTCAAGCGGCGCAAGCGATCGCCCGGCTCGGCGCTGAAGCGGTTTTGACGGGCCACGTCGGCCCCAAGGCGTTCACAACGCTTCAAGCGGCCAATATCGCCGTCTACACCGGAGCGTCTGGAACAGTCAGCGAGGCAGTCGAACAGTTTAAAAACAACCAACTCCCGCTCGCCGCCAAACCAAATGTGGAAGGGCACTGGGCGTGAAACAAGGGACTAGTGCTTTGTCAACCTTTGATTTTAGGATTGGGTGCCACTGGCTATGCCAGTGCTTTGCTTGGCCGTCCGCTGGAAACCGGGCACTGGCATAGCCAGTGGCACCCTAAATCTTAACTGTGACAAAGCACTAGGCCGGGAATGCAGGTGCGAGAACGCCAAATGGAAAAACCAGATGCGTTGGAACATTTTCGGGGCAAGCGTCGCTACAACTGCGCACAAGCCGTGTTGAAGGCTTACGCACCATTGGTCGGGCTAGAGGACGCCTGCCTGGACCAGTTTGTGCATTTCGGCGGCGGCCAAGCGCCCGAGGGCGAATGCGGCGCTTTGTTCGCCGCGAAGTCGGTCTTCCAAGACTCGGCCGTGAGACAGGAGATCGAAAACGAGTTTATTCGCGCGGCCGGCAACAAAAAGTGCCGGGACATTCGCAAAGGAAAGACATTCACCTGTGGACAATGTGTGCAGACGGCTGCCGATGCCGTGTTTGTGCGACTCGGCGACGGGCATGTTTTGCAGCGGCCCACGGAATGGAATCGCTAACACTTTCAGCCAGTAACTTTTTTGTGAAAGAGGAGAGAAAATCATGCCGGGAAGAGATGGAACAGGCCCAATGGGTCTTGGACCGATGACGGGACGCGGAGCGGGCTATTGCGGCGGCCGTTATGCTGCTCAAGGCGACGGTGGCGGACTGGGACTCGGTTTTCGCAGAGGTCGCGGAGCCGGACGAGGAGGCTACGGTCGGCGCAATAGGCTGGATGCCACCGGCCTGACAGAATGGCAACGCGCCGCAATGTCTGCGGAGGCAACGCCTGCGGCAACGGCCTCGCCCAACGTGAATGTGGAGAAGCAGACGCTCGAAACGGAGATCGGAGCAATGCAGTCGCAACTCGACGCGATGAAGAAGCGACTTGCAGGGCTTGAGCCACAACAGCAATGAGGATTGCGATAGCCAGTGGCAAAGGCGGGACGGGCAAGACCACGGTTGCGACCAATCTCGCAACGGCGGCCGCCGCTAGTGGTCGCGCTGTTGCCTATCTCGACTGCGATGTCGAAGAACCGAACGGCCATCTGTTCTTGAAGCCTGTCATCGAGCGGCAGCAGTCGATCGACAAGCTGCTTCCTGTCGCAGACCTCAATCGCTGCACGCACTGCGGACGTTGCAGCCAGGTATGTCGCTACGGGGCAATTGCTTGTGTGAACAAGCAATTGCTTGTTTTTGCCGAGCTTTGTCATTCGTGCGGCGGCTGCGTCCTCGCCTGTCCCGCCGACGCCATGCGTGAAATTCCCAAGCCGATCGGAGAACTACGACTGGGCGCGGTTGGCCCGATCAGCTTTATTGAGGGCCGTTTGAACGTCGGCGAGGCGATGAGTCCGCCGGCCATTCGCGCGGTGAAGGCGGCCTCCCCAAAAGCGGACATGACGATCCTCGATTGCCCGCCGGGCACTTCTTGTCCCGTGATCGAAAGCATTCGCGGGAGCGATTTAGTATTGCTGGTCACGGAACCAACGCCGTTCGGGTTGCACGACTTGAAGCTAGCCGTCGAGATGGTCCGGGCATTGAAAATTCCGATGGCCGTGGTGCTGAATCGTTGCGACATCGGCGACGATCTGGTCCGTCAATACTGCATGAGCCAACGCATTGCCATCCTGGCCGAGATCGCCGACGACCGGGCCGTGGCCGAAGCCTACTCGCGCGGCCAATTGGCCTGTGACGCGGTACCCTCGTTTGCCGGACAGATTCACTCGCTACTCGACCAGCTTTCCAGCGGAGCAGCACGATGAAAGAACTGGTCGTCATCAGCGGCAAGGGCGGCACGGGAAAAACCTCGGTAGTGGCCGCGTTGGCCTCGCTGGCCGGACGATGCGTCCTGGTTGACTGCGACGTGGACGCCGCCGACCTGCACCTGATCTTCGAGCCGAAGATTGTCCGGCGCGAGGATTTCATAGGCGGCAGCAAGGCCAGAATTAGGCCCGGCCATTGCACGGCCTGCGGCAAGTGCGAGGAGCTGTGCCGATTCGATGCGATCCATTTCGACGGTCCCGGAAACGGCCGCGGGTAAAGGCCACACTCCCCAAGTTTTAGAAGCACCCCCCGGGCCGGTACGGCCAAAGGGTTCCGTCCCCATTTCCCGAAGGACCCGGGCCGAGGCGAGGTTGGCGAGAG
>CAYMQL010000206.1:0-5475 GCA_964392255.1 uncultured Planctomycetaceae bacterium
GAACTTGTTCGCCGTGAATGCTCGACCATATGCTGCTATGCTGCAAAAACGCGGCGAGCGAGTTCGCCGGCTAAACGGGTGGCGGCGTTGTTGCGGCGAGGGAGTTGCCGAACGGGGGGGTATGCGTATTTTGCCCCCCAATACCCCCCCGGCGATTCTATTGACGCATTGGATGGGCGACGATAGAATCCCCAATACTAGCGCGGGTAGGCTCCGACCGAATGGGCGGATTTGAGGTTTGTTTCGCTCCGGCGGTTGGCCAAGCGAGGATATCGGAGTATGTATGTTCGCCGAACGGCGACGGATTTGACGATCCTTGCCCCCGCGAAGTTGAACTTGTTTCTCGAGGTGCTTGCCAAGCGCAGCGACGGGTATCATGAGATTGAAACGCTCATGTGCCCGATCGAGTTATTCGATAGTTTGCATTTTCAGGAGGAGTCTAGCGGGCAGTTGGAGTTGAGTTGCCGATGGGTGTATGGGGCCGATGGCCCCCGCGGCTGCGGATTCCATGAGGTGCCTGAAGGGCCTGACAATCTCGTCCTACGAGCGGTGGAGTTGGTGCGGCGTCGAACGGGGATTTGGCGCGGCGCGCGGTTGCGGCTGGTGAAGCGGATACCCGCAGCGGCGGGTCTTGGAGGCGGATCCAGCGATGCGGCGGCCGCACTGGTTGCGGCCAATGAAGGCTGGCGTCTCGGTCGACGGCAAGAAGAATTGGCCGATTGGGCCGCAGAGCTTGGCAGCGACGTGTCGTTTTTTCTACTCGGCGGCGCGGCGGTGTGCCGTGGTCGAGGAGAGCGTGTATCGCCTGCGAGCGGGCTTCGAGCGATGGATTTTGTGGTGGTTCGGCCGCCGGAAGGTCTTTCGACCGCGGCGGTGTACGGGGCGTGCGAGGCGGCAAGCTCGCCGGAAACGCCGCGGGCATTGATTCGAGCATTACAACAAGGAGATTGGAAACAAGCGGGCGGAAGGCTGCTGAATCGGTTGCAGCCCGCCGCCGAGAGGTTATCGCCCTGGGTGAAGCGCCTGCATGACGAGTTCTCCAAGATGGATTTCCTGGGGCACGGGATGAGTGGAAGTGGCACATCGTACTTTGGACTTTGCCGTCACGCCCGCCATGCGCGGCGTAGTGCGCGACGTTTGGAGGCAATAGGCCTGGGTGCAGTCTTCGCCGTGCGAAGTTGCCGTTGATTCGCCCGAATCGCAAGGAGAACAGCCGTGGAAATCACCGAGGTTCGCGTTAAGCTCATGGACGAACCGGGAGAACGGCTTCAGGCGTTCTGCTCGATCACCTTCGACGATGCGTTTGTGGTGCGCGACCTGAAGATCATTGAAGGGGCCACGGGTCCGTTTGTGGCGATGCCGAGCCGCAAGCTGACGGCCCATTGTCCGCATTGCGGCTGCAAAAACCATCTTCGCGCCCTGTATTGCAATCAGTGCGGCGTTCGGCAGAAAGAGCAGTCGGCGGGCCGCGACGAAGAGGGCCGGACGAAGCTTTATGCCGACATTGCGCATCCGATCAACGCGGGCTGCCGCGAGATGATCCAACAGCGTGTGGTTCGGGCGTTCGAGGACGAGAAAGCCCGTTCGAAGCTGCCGGGCTATGTGCCCAGCTACGAGGATTTCGAATCGGACGAGATGGGTTCGGCGCGACATGGGGTGACGACGCCGATGCAAGTGCAGGGTCCCGAAAAACCGCGCGGTCCGCACAAGATGCCCGTTGCCCAGCCTCAAGCTGCCCGGTCCGAACGAAACGGTTTTGGTGCCGGCATTTTCGAGTAGTCGTTCGGGCGTCTTGGGGCGGGGATTTGCGTAGGACGCAGGTTGTGCGTTTGTTGCCGATACCGGCTGTTCGTCCCATCTCGCGCACGCCCCCAACTTGCCCCAGCCCACTCATCCGCGCTGATCCGCGCCTGCCCACATCACAAGTGCCTGTGCCGTCAAGGTTTTCGGGACGGAGTTTATCCTTGATTCCATTGGTGCCGAAATGATGGGATGGGACATAGTGTCTCAGTCTCGGCCCAGGTTAAAACGTGCCGGGCAAGCGAATCTAGGAAGTTTTGGAAATGTATGACGGCTGCTTTGGTTTAACACGACGGCCCTTTGCTGCGGTGCCGCAGATCGAGAGCTATTTTCCGGCCTCGGCCATCGAGGGGGCGCGGACCACCTTGGTTCGTTGCGTCCAGCGCGGCGAGGGCACGGGTTTGGTCGTTGGTCCGTCGGGCACGGGCAAGACGCTGCTCTGCATGATGTTGTCCGAGCAGTTTCGCCGCTCGTTCGAGATCGTGATGCTTCAGTGCGGCCGTTTGAGTACGCGGCGAGCTTTATTTCAGGCGATTTTGTATGAACTGGGGCGGCCCTATCGCGGGCTCGACGAGGGCGAGGCCCGGCTGGCCGTGGTCGACTATTTATTGAACGGCGACGGTTGCGCCCGGGGGATTTTGCTGTTGGTCGACGAGGCGCACACGCTGCCGTTGCGTCTGCTCGAAGAAATTCGCCTGATGACGAATCTGATACGCGGAAATCAGCCGCTGGTGCGGTTGGTTTTGGTCGGCGGCCCGGTTTTAGAGGAGCATTTCGCCAGCCCGAAGCTCGATTCGTTCAGCCAGCGTTTGCGCGCCCGGTGCTACCTCGAATCGCTCAACCGCACGGAGACCGAACAGTACATTCAATCGCAGGTGACATCGGCGGGGGGCTGCGGCGACGTGGTATTTCCGTCTGAAACGTGTCAGAGCGTATTCCAGGCGACCGGGGGCGTGCCGCGATTGATCAATCAGGTGTGCGATCACGCGCTGCTGCTGGCCTATGTGGCCGGGCGCCAGCAAGTCGACCCGGCCGGCATCGAAGAGGCCTGGGGCGACTTGCAGCAGTTGCCCACGCCTTGGAGCGGCCAGTCGAAGGGCGAGCAAACCGGCGGCGGCGTGATTGAGTTCGGCAGTTTGGACGAGCAGGCCGACGCTGGTTCCGACGCGCACGCCGCGACAACCGTATCGATTCCCGCCTTGCGGGTTGCGTCAGCCGCGGACGAAAACGAGGCCGAGCCGGTCGAACAGATTCACCGCATCGAGGAGTTGTTGGCCGCGGCCGACGACGATTTTCAGCCTGCCGGCTCGATCGGGCCTGAGTTGGAATTGCGGTTCGACGAGTCGCCGGACCCGTTCCAAGAGCCGTTCGATCATGAGGAGGTCGTCGCTGATCGTTACGCGGGCATAGCAATAGCATCATGGTCCGAACCGTCTGCCGGCGAGTCCGCCTGCGTCGAGTCGCCCGCCGCAGAGCGGGAGGAGGACTCGTTCGCGCCGGCTGAGTCGGATGCCGAGCCTGCGGAGCGGGAGATGGAGCTTGCGGCGGCGGAGGTTGCGGCCGCTGCGGGCCCATTGCACGAAGTTCGTCGCGAGGAGCCCGCGCATTCCGAGCCGCCGCTATTGCCGCCGCGGCCGCGCGAGTATCGGCAGTTGTTTGCCCAACTTCGCCGAGTGTGAGGCGAGAGAATACGATGCAGGACGCACCGCAGCAGTTCGACGTGGATATGCCGATGGCGCCGGTGATTTTACCGCTTGCGCCGAGCAAGGCGGCAAAATCACGGAGCGAGGCGTCCGAGGCGGTTGCCGAAGAGCGCGGCCGGTTCCATAATCCAGAAGCGTCGGCGCCGGCGGCCGCTTCGTCTGGGATGTCGCACTTGCCCATCAAGCGATTCGCCTTTCCCGAGGTGTCGGAGCCGTCCGATGGGTCGAGGGTGGTTTGGCCCAAATGTCCGGATATCGAGACGGAATGGGCGTGTTCGGAGACGGCCGAATGGATTGTGCGCCAGTTGCCGCCGGGACGTCCGGCGGTGATCGCCGTCACCAGTCCGGTCGAAGGCGACGGCAAGACCGGCGTCGTCGCGTTTTTGGCGCCGCAATTGATTCGGCGAATCGCCGGCGGCGTTCTGGTGGTCGACGCCAATTCGCATCATCCGAGTCTTTCGACCCGGCTGGTTCTGCCCGCCGAACAGGCGATGGCCCAGTCGACGTTGATTTATCCGACGAATTTGCCGCGTTTGAACGTGCTGCCGGCCCCGACGAAACCGCAGCCGCAGCGGCTCGATCGCGCCTGGATCGAGGAGCTGCGCGAGGGCTGGTCGTTGGTGCTGTTGGATATGCCGTCGATGGCGCATCCCGAGGTGGCGCCGCTGATTGCCTGTTGCGACGGGGCTTATCTTGTGGTTCGACTGGGCTACACACCGCGGCGAAAAATTGCCAAGGCGGCCCGCGCAATTCGCGGCTCGGGCGGGCAACTGCTGGGATGCGTGGTGATCGAGTAGGTGGGCGGCGAAGGGGACACAGGGCAAAGGGGACAGTCCCATTTTCGCGGACACGAAAATTGGGACAGTCCCCGGCTCGTGGACGGTTACCGCGATTGGAAGGTCGCCGCTTGCGCCGCGATATCCACGCCGACTTTTTCGCTCCACGCGGCAAGGACGCGCCGGAAGAGCTCGCCGGGATTTCCGTCGGCGATCGGCTGGCGGTTGAACCGCACGACCGGCAGCAGGCAGATCGGCGTGCTGGTGAGCCAGACTTCGTCGGCCGCGGCAATGGTCTCGGCCGTCAAATCGCGGTGCGATGTCGGAATGCCCAACTCTCGGGCGATGTCTGCGACGGCGGCGAGGCTGATTCCGGGCAGGATTTTCTCGGCCCGCGGCGAAATCAGGCCCTCGGCTTGGCGATAGATCAGCAGATTCGCCGTCGAGGCCTCGGATGCAAAGCCGTCGGCGTCGAAAAGCAGCGCCCGGGCTTGCGGATCGCGCAGCCGGGCCTGCCGATCGGCAAGATAATAGTGTACCCGGCTGCGGCATTTCAATTCCGGCGGCCAGCATTGCGACGGCGGCTGCATGATCTCGGTGGTTGCCAACGCCTGGCCGCTGCGGTATTTGTCGGCCCAAAGATGGAACGGCAGCGGGTAAGTGTGCAGGCAGACCAACGGTTTTGCCGTGCCGGGGGGCGAATACGCGGGATATCCGCCGGGAGTCACGAAAATCGAGAGCCCCAGGTCGTCGCCGGGAGCCAGCAAGGGGTGGTTGCGCTCAACAATCTCGCAGGCAAGCGATGCGAGCTGTTCTTGCGAGAGTTCTGGTTCGAGGCCGAGGATGTCGAGCGAGCGGCGCAGCCGGGCGAGGTGTTTGTCCAATCGAAAGAGCTTGCCGGCGAAAGTGCGCAACTGTTCGGCCGCGGTTGCGCCGAGCACAAAGCCGGCGTCGCCCACCGGCACTGCCGCGGCGGATGCCGGAATCCATCGGCCGTTCAGGTAGGCAACCGGTTCCGTCATGTCAGGGAGCGTCGAGAAAGGTATAGCGCAACCAGAGGCCGCAGGCGCTTACGGCGCAGCAGTATCGCCGCCAATCGTGCCTCCGGCCGACCATGGCGCTGACGTCGATCGCACGGACGCCGGGCATGTCGACGCCGCACGGACCGAAGGCCCCCATGGCCTGCGGCCCGCCGG
>CAYMQL010000207.1:0-5470 GCA_964392255.1 uncultured Planctomycetaceae bacterium
CTTCTTCCAAGCTGGTAATGCCCTCGCGGACTTTGTCCATGCCGCTGTCGAGGAGCAGTTTCATGCCTTCTTCGCGTGCGGCGGCTCGCATTTCGGGCAGCGGCGTCCGCGATTGGATCAGGTTGCCCATGTGGGGCGTAATGCGAACGACCTCGAAAACGCCGACGCGCCCCTTGTAGCCCGTGCCGCGGCAGGTGTCGCAGCCTTTGGGCTTGTAGAGCGTTTCGCCGGCTTCAAGCCCGTGGGTTTTGGCCATGTCTGCGGGACAGGCATAAGGCTCTTTGCACTCTTTGCAAAGGCGCCGGATCAGTCGCTGGGCCTCGAGTACGCGGAGCGTCGAAGCCAGCAAGAAGGGTTCGATGCCCATGTCTTGCAGACGGTTGACGGCCGAAAGCGAATCGTTGGTGTGGATCGTCGAGAGCACGAAGTGGCCCGTCAATGCGGCGCGAAGGCAAATCTGTGCGGTTTCTTGGTCGCGGACCTCGCCGACCATGATGACGTCGGGGTCTTGACGCAAAAAGGCGCGCAGGGCGCCCGCAAAGGTCAGGCCGACCTGGGTTTTGACCTGCACCTGATTCATGCCTTTGAACTTGTATTCGACCGGGTCTTCGACGGTGCAGATGTTCGTGTCGGGCTCGTTCAACAGATTCAAGCAGGCGTAGAGGGTCGTGCTTTTTCCGCTTCCGGTCGGGCCGGTCACCAACATCAGACCGTGGGGCATCTGGATCGACTCGATCAAGTCTTTCGACTGGCGCTCGTCGAAGCCCAGACCCGTCAATTGAATGGGAATCGCGCCCTTGTCGAGGATACGCATGACCATTTTTTCGCCGTAGACCGTGGGCACGGTGCTGACGCGGAGGTCGACGCGCTTGTTTCCCGACCGGACGGCGATGGCGCCGTCTTGGGGCACGCGCTTTTCGGCAATGTCCATCTTCGCGAGAATCTTGAATCGCGAAATGATGGGCACGAATTGCGAACGGGGCGGCGACGGCAGCGCCCGCAATACGCCGTCGACGCGCAGCCGGATAGCGCAGGAATCTTCGAACGGCTCGATGTGGATGTCGCTCGCGCCCGAGCGCAGGGCTTGTTCGAGAATTTGATTGACCATGCGGATGACGCGGCCATCGGGTCCCGAGGGTACAAGGTCGTCGAGGGCGAGGATGCCTTCGTCCTGGGGCAGTTCGTCGTCGGCGTCGGGGACGTTGTCCTCGTCCTCGTCCTCGGGACCGCCCATCTGGCTGATGAATTTGGTCCGCGTGGCCAAAAACAGCGAATCCATCGCTTTTTCCGCGACCGAAAGCGGGGCGATCATCGGACGGATGGTCATGCCGGTCAACAGTTGCAGCTCGTCGACCATCAGCATGTCTTCAAACGTGGTAAAGGCCACGTCGAGCGTGTTTTCGTGGATCGCCACAGGCACGAACATGTGCTCGCGACAGAGCTTTTCCGACAGGACGGTCGGGAGCTGCGGATCGCTCTGGTCTTCGACCATGTCGTACAACGGCAGCATGAGCGAGTCGGCGTAGACTTCGGCGATGTGCTGTTCAGAGACGTGCCCCTTTTTGATGAGCAGCGATTCGAGCGACCCGTGTTCCTTCGAGCGGGCTTCGTTGATCGAATCGATCTTCTCAGGCGATAGTATCTCCTTCTCCAGCAGAAGCTGGATGATTAAAGGTTGCGAGCTGCTTATCAGTTCGGCGGTGGTCGACATGGGCTCTCGTTAGGGCGCTATTTGGCGCAAGGCGCTAACGTCGGGATTGAGAGGATTTCTTGGATTTAGTTTTCGCGGAGACGCTCTTTTTGGACGCGGACGATGCCGAGGCGTCGTCGGCAACTCCGGCCCCGGCGCTATCCGCATATGCCAACTCGTATTTCCTTCCATCAGAGTCTAGGAACACTTTGTCGGGCAGGATTTGAGCGATCTGGTACATTGCGCTTGCGTTGCCCGGCGAGGGAAGCTTGTCTTTTTCGGCGTAGACCTCGCCATTGATCACGGCCATTCGGGTCGAACCGAACGCAGAAGTTGCGTTGAGCGTAAAATCGGACGGCGCGGCGATGACGACTGTCGGCAAGTCGGCCTCGGAGGCGGTTGGTTTGGAATCTTTTTCGGCGTCGTCGGCGAGGCTCGCGGAGAGATCAATGCTGTCGGGCCAATCGACGCCCGGCGGCTGGAACGGATTGCGCGAAGGCGGCGGCAAAAGTTTCGGAGAAAGCTGCGAGGCGGCCACCTCCGGCAGCGCCGGCGGCTTTTTGGTCTTGCCTTTCGGGGTCGACGGCATCAGCAGCGGCATCGACCAATAGCCGACGACGGCCAGAACGACCACTTGCGGCGCGAGTTTGGCGACTGGAAGGCTCATGTCAACCCATCACTCCCAATACGGTCAACTGCATCACCAGAACGGGACCGCCGTCGCGCGAGGTCGGCGTAATGCGTACGACGTCGGTGCGGAACAATCGTTCGTTGGCGTCAAGCCAACAGAGGAACTTGTCGAGATCGGAATACGTGCCGGAGACCTGAATTTGCATGACGACGGCCTTATAGGGACCCAGGTCGCGCGGCGCGTGGCATTTGAGCGTGCTAAGCGTCAGAGGAAATTTATGGATCCCGCCAAGCATGTAGCGCACCCATTCTTTCGTGTCGGTTTGCTGCGGCAGCCGCCGCTCGACGTCCGTGAATTGTTTTCGCAGGTCTTCGACTTCGCGAGCGAGGGAAAGCTTCTTTTTCGCAGCGTCCAGCTTCTTGTTGGTGGCGCTGATGCGTTCGCTGACGGGCAGGTACAAAAACGCATAGGTCAACGCCAGCACCACGGCGGTGATCATAATTCGGAGCTGCGTCGGGTCGTGCAAGCGATTGATAAAATCGCCCTGCAACTTCGAGCGGCGTTCTTGGGTTTCAGGTTCGCTCATGGCTCTATTCCAATCGATTGACGGACGTTTAGTGGCCCGCGCCGGGTTTCTTGGATTCGGGCAAACAAATAACCATGAAGCTGGTGTTGGCTTCTTGGGAACCTTTCGACTGAATGCGGCGGAGGTCGGTCACCTGGACGGAGGCGAAATCGCGTTTGAGCAGGGGGTCGTTTTTCAGGCTAACGAAAAAGTCGCTCACGTCGGCGGGGACGGAGCCGTCGGGCATCAACGGGGCGCGCGCCCGGAGCACAAGCGACTTTCGACCTTTGCCAGCCTTGCCTTTCGCTCCACCGGAAAATGTGCATTGTCCTTCGAAGGAGTCCAATCGCGCGCTCGGCGCAAGCGTCGAGGCGACGTGCCGGGTGTAGTCGGTCCAGAGAATGCGCGTGTCGAGAAAATCTTTCAAGACCTTAGTCTTTGCGATCAGATCGGATTTTTCTTTTTGGAGTTCTTTCGCGTCGGTTTTGGCGCAGACTTCGTTGCGGTTGCATTCCGCCATGGCCATGGCGTATTGTGTGTCGGACTTCTGTTTGTAGCCGAAAAGTACGAGAGCAAAGCAGACGACCATCGCTACCTGGCAGGCTAATTCGCCCCAGGGGAAGATTTCACGCAGCGGCGGGCGAGATTTGATGTTGCGGGCCAGGTCGAAACCGCGGGCGTCGGAATCCAAACCGCCGATCGCCGTGCCGTAAGCCAGCGAGGCGTTGTCGTAGGTCGGACCTTCGCACCACAGGGTGCGGACGCCGATGTCGGCGGGGAGCCCTTCCTTTTCGAGGCGATCGTGCAGTTCGGGGCGGCCGTGGATTAGGACGTACTGCACCGATAATTCGATGCCATGAACGGTGGTTTGCATCCGCAAGGTGCGCACAATCGACGCGATTGAGAGGCCTTCCGCGCCTTCGAAAAGCCGGAACGTGCGCCAGAACAACGGCATGTCGGCGTTCATCAGCACGGCCAGCCCCGTCTCGGCGCCCAGAAACACCCGCAGCACCGTCTTCGCCCGGCGCGGCGTCCGGTGCTGTTGGGCTGCCGCGCGGGCAAGACCGCAAGCGGCCGGCTCGGCGCGAACGGGCTGGCAGCAGCAATTGCGCATCGCGGCCACAACGTTCGTTACGTACTTCCTTCGCGCCGCTGCCACAGTGGCCAGCGTCTGTTTGTTTCCGCTCGAAGTGAGCAAATCGATGGTCAGGTCTTCGACAGCGATGCCGGAAGAGCTGAGCATTTTTTGTACAAGCGATTCCGGAGTGACTTCGGCGCCCGACCGCAGCGGCCGGGTGTCGAAGAACACGCGAGACAACGGAAAGGCGACGGCGATGGAGATGCGGCGGCGTTTTTTGCCGGGTTCGGTCGCCAGCAGGTGCTCGATCGCAGGGCCCAGTTCGTCCGCGGTGGCATAGGATTCTTCACGCGAAGCGACTTCGACGGGTCCCAACGGAGTGCCGGCCACTTCGCTCAAGACGACCTCGCGCTCGCCGATATAGAGGCCGAGGGCCTTGCGAACCGCGATTTTGGCCAGCGCCGATTTCATGGCATCGCCCGTCGTGGGATCGAGTGGTCGTACAAAAGGAGCAAGCGGCTTTTACTTTCACGGCCTCGCTGCGTCGGCCTCTGTGCGGCTCTTCGGAAGCAGGTCGGCCTTCGTGCCCCGGCGAGGTTCCCGCAGCAGGGCCGCGAGAAAACGCTTGGGCCTATACGTTAAAAAACCGGGCGGCGACATAAGTCGGCCGCCCGGTCATTCGCTCCTGAATCAACAAGGCTAAGCAACTGTCCAGACGGCGTTAGGAGCCACTGGAAGCGCTACCCGAGGTAATCTCGGAACCCATCGGGTTGATGTCCGTCAGGTCGTTGATTGTACTCAAAGTATCGTAGCCGTTTTGGTTGAAGATCACCGTGTAGTTGCCGTAGCCGGCGTTGTGATCCTTACGGGTCAGTGCGAGGCTCCAACTGGTGTCGTCGGCCGTCGGAGTTCCGACGCTGAAGTACTTCGGCGAAGCCTGATTGATGTCCAGATCGGTCAGCGTAGCCGTGTAGGTGCCCTCTTTTGCGTGGTAACGCTCCTGAGCGGCGCGGACGGCAGCCAGATACGAGAACGCTTCCGAAGCCTTGGTGCGCTCGACCGACTTGATGAACCGCGGCACGCCGAAGGCGGCCAAGACGCCGATGATGACGATGACGACGGCCAATTCAACCAACGTAAAACCTTTTCGCTCTTTACGGAACATAAGAATCTCCTTGTGTGACGCCCTGTGGGCGCGCTTGCAGGGAACCGACGAAATGAAGAACAATACCTATAAACATCAGACGGCTTCCGGACGCCGCCTGCACGCCTTCCGTGTCGCTACTAATTCTTAGGTTGGAATAAATGGGTTGTCAAACGCGACTGCAAAAAATCTGACGGTCGGGCGGTCGGTAACTGCGGTTGACCGCGTACGCACGCCCATACAATCGCAACAATCGTTACGGACATCGCCGCAACGCCCCGGTATTTGCGCATTGCGAGGACAATTGGGGGACTGTCCCAATTTTCGTGTCAGCGAAAATGGGACTGTCCCCTTTGCCGGGG
>CAYMQL010000208.1:0-5428 GCA_964392255.1 uncultured Planctomycetaceae bacterium
TTCCTACCAGTCCAAGGGCTGCCCTTCAATGTGCGCATAAATACAGACGTTATCGCCCGCGCCTTTTCGCTTCAAGAAAGAGATGATCCATTATGAGGCACGAGATATTGGTCTTCCTCTCAATCGTATCCTTGCCCCCACAGACAACCGCCGTGCTGCTTGCCGTTTCAACGGTAATATATGGAGACAGACCTTGAAACTGCTTGGACACTGCAAGCATCGGGATATAGCTGGCTTCTTTTTCCGAGTCACCTTCACTCGGCAATCTCCATCGGACGGTACCGAGCGATGAGAAGCCAACAAGATAGTCGTCACCGCATATGTCAAGGAAATGCAGCCAGACAGAAGTTCCTCTTTTTTGCATGGAAAGCAAGGCGCCGCGAAAAGGCGGAGATTGCTTAATCCAATCCGAAGCCATCATAGCCCAATGGTCTGTGCCACAATCGAAATTGGATACGGCTTCGAGGAATTCTGCCGAGAATAGAACCGTCCTTAGCGTGTATCCCACGGCATCTCCGGCGGACCGCGGTCAAGAGGGCTGAGATCCCATGGCATCGATCCAAAATGCCGCATCAAATGTCTTTCCGCCAAAGGCATCGTCGATGGCGTCATAGGCGTCTATCATCTGGATGCGTTTTTTGACTTGCTCGCAAGCAGCCCGAAACTCATCGAGGTTCGCAGGAATATACCCAAGCTGCTGTTGTTGACTTACAAGCTCTTCAGCATGGCTGCATGGCACAAGCCATGTTCTGTATAAGTGATCAATCGCCGCAGGTACTTCGTCGGAAACGGAGAAGCCTTCTCTTGCAGCCCGCTGGATCGTGTTTTCCGCTTTTTGTAACCACTCGTATGCTTCGATGCCGCTTTGTAGGAACTTTTCACACCTGTCACAACACTCCATGATTTCATGATGCTGACGCATCACTTCATCCATGTTGCTATAGGCATCAATACGTGCGCGTGCGATCTGAAGCGTATAGTCAGAACACATAGATGAACTACTCACGGGAACCTCCCATCGTGTCTACGCTTGCGAGCCACGATTAGCCGCCATCAAGAAGGCGTCGTTTTGTGAAAAAACGGCGCAGATCGCACATCCGTGCGTCAACATCAAGCTCCTACTATACCTTATATCGGCCGTAACATCGCGTCAAGTAATTGGCAATGCCTGATTCGACGCAAGTACCTGTTTCGTCGAAAGAAATGGGGGCGGACTCGCTCAACTATTTCGCTTGGCCGTCCAAGGTCAACACTTGTATACCCCCCCGCCTAGGTGCTGACCGGTAACCCATTTTTGACAACGCTGTCCTTAGCGGAATAGTTCGTACAATGCAACAAGTCACTTTGGTTTGTCCGACTCCGCCGACCACTCCAGCATAATCTTCCGCGGCTTGGGCTGTTCAAACGAGGTGGGAAACGGCTTGTCTTGACGCCGGGCCTCGGTCGAAATCTGCTCGACAAACTCGCGCGAGGCGTGGTCCAAGGTAAGCACTTCGCTTCGGGCCTGCGGGTTGTTGCGGGGGCGGATGATGATGACCACTTCGGCCCCTTCTTTCTCGCGGCGGCGGATTTCCTGCAGTGCAGCCCGCTCGTGCGGCGGCAATTGCGCCGGCGGAGCAACCGCGGCCAGAGCATTGATCGGGGCGAGCTCAGCGGGACCGGCTGCGGCGTCGGGCGCAGCCGGCTGATTGAACGAAGCCAGCGTTGCGGACTCCGCCGCTGGAACAACGCCGACAGATTTTTCGCCCGGCGACTTGTAGACGAACGACAAGTCGTTGCCGCCGGCGTCTTTTCGGTCCAACTCGGCGTAGATCGACCCGAGCGCGGCGAACAGACCCTCTTGATCGCTCGGGTCGGCGGCATTGCAGACGCCGATCAGATAGCCTTCGCGCGAGAACAGCCCGCCGCCGCTGCGGCCTTCCACCGGCTGCCCGGCCACCTGAAGATTCGGCGGACCCATGAATTTGTTGAGCGACGTGACGCGGCTGTGCCGCGCGGTTGGATCGGCCCCATTGTTGCAGCCAACGCTGACCACGGGCATTCCAGGTTGAATGGCATATCCCGGCGGAGCGACGCGAGCGACGGCTAGCGGTCCGGGCGAGTCGATCACCACCAGGCCCACGTCGCGCGTCAGATCGAACGAATACAACTGCCCCACGGCTTGCCGCTGGCCGCCGGGGCCGAACAGATCGACGTCGATCCGACCTTTGCCTTGCGAATCGCGGAAGATATGCCCGCAGGTGAGGATCAGGGCCTTGCCGTCGCGGGCGTCGACGATCGTGCCCGAGCCGCACGAATGACCGGTCGAATCCTCCACGCGCAGCCGAACGCTGGCGGCTAGCAACTCGGCGTCGGCGACGCCGGGCGAAGCATTTTCGGCGGGTGGAATCGCTTGGCGAGCCGCGGGTTGGGATTGCCAGCCGTCGAACGGCGCAGCCAACGCCGCCTGCGCAGGTATTATCGAGCCTGTCGGCGCAGTTTGCTGTGCCATCGCCGCGGGCGTCGATTGTCCCGATGTGCCATTGCCGGCGAGCATGCACATTTGCTCCAAGCGATGGAGCGTGGTTCCGCCCACCACGCGGTCGACTTCCTTGCCGTTGACGAGCATTACGAAGCACGGAATCGTTTGAACGCGGTATTTGGCGGCCAGTTGCGGTTCGGCGACGGTGTTGACGCGCCGGACCGGATAGCCTTTTTCTTCCAAGGCACGAACCGTGCGATTCATGGCGCGGCACGGGCCGCACGAATCGGAGTAGAAGTCGAGCATTTCGGTCTGGCCGACGCTCGACAGCGTCAGCGCCAACAGCGCCGCAGGCAAAGAGACCATCGGATCCCTCCTGGTCTTGTCCGAAATCCGTTTCGGTCGATGTCGTTTCTGTTACGGAAAAAAGAGGTCGGGTCCAATTGGTGTGCAGCAGCGCCCTTCGGGTCGATCCGGCAAATTGGACATCTTCCCTTATTTTCTTTGGAATTGTTGAGAAGGCGGCATTGTCGCCGCAACGGATATTCGATGCAATGTCAATTTAGGCAACTGTTCCCTAATGCGGTTGCGTGGGGGGGCTGCGCATGTGATGCGGTTTTGCGTGAAACTTGCTTGTCATCGCGATTGCACACCGTCTCGATGCCTACAGGATTGAATGCAGACATGAGAGAAATCAAATTTCCTATCAGTTGGACCAGAGGTGTACCCCCAAATTATTGACTTATCTGTGGGGGGTTGTTATACTGAGCCGATCTATTCCGGAGTGTGACAATATTACGCTGTGTGTGGCAAGGAACCGCTGTTGCCGAACGGATTGAAAACTCTTCGCTGCAGTCGGGCAGCCCAGATGCAATGACCGGATCTAGCAACTTTTTCCCAATCGGAGGCGATGATGAAACCGCTGACGACACCATCTGTAGATGTGAGTACGGGGTTGCCTTTTGCCCTAACCCGCCACATTTCTAGCCACGGTGGGGTGGACATTTCCACTTGTTTCCAGAAACCGAGTGAAATCGGAACTATTCTTTTTCGCCCGGCACTGTTTGCATTCTCCTTCCTGCTCTGTCTCGCCGGTCCTTTCGGAACGGGAATCTCGCGGGCAACCACCATTGACGATTTCAGCCAGGGCGATTTGTTCTTGCTAGCGACCTCCCCTTATCGGCACCAATCCGTTGTGCAGGAAGGTTTGGGCACATCGGCGGTGATCGGTGGCGTGCGGTCGGTTTACGCGGGGACGTTGGAAGTAGGAAGCCTAAGCATCGATTCTGCCGTCGGCCGCTTCCTATTCAGCGCGGATTCTTCGTGGGGGTATTTTTCTCTAGAGTATGGCAGTACCACACCACTTTCAGCCGACCTTTGCGCGGACGGAAGCGATCGGTTTGTCATTAATATTGACGAACTTACACCCGGGCTCTGGCGGGGAATCTTCGAATTCGAGGTCAGTAGCGATGATACATGGTGCGTTTACAATTTTGGGGAGGATATTGTTGATCTCAATGGTCCTGGACAGTTAACGATTCCGTTTTCTTGTTTTCCTGGCGTTGATTTCACGGATGTGCAGACCATTAAGATTGATGTGGGCCGATTTGAGCCGACGTATCGCATTGGAATCACTTCGATCATGACGGTACCCGAACCCGGCATGCTAACCATGTTGCTGGGCCTTGGCGTCGGTTTAACACTGCTTGTTTACAAGGACAGAAAGCGGGACAAAGGAGGGCAAAAAGGTGTGCGAAAGGGGGGGTTGTTTTCTGACCCTCATTAAACAAAACACGCTGTGGGTAGTTTCCCCGTGTGGTGAGAGATACGCGCTAGAGCGTCGTTGGAATTGCATATGGGTCGCAAATCGCGGAAAAACCGAACGCCAGCCGGCCGCGAATCGGGCAATCGCGTCTCAATGCAAAAGGCGATGCCCCAGGACCGCTCCGATCGCGACACGACGCCTGTCGGGCGAAATCGTTATACGACCATAGCCGTCTGCGGCCTTCTACTGCTGGCGGTTGCCCTGGTCTTCGGTCAAACTCTTCGGCACGATTTTTTCAACTACGACGACGTCGATTACGTTACGGAAAACCAACATGTAGCTCGCGGTCTGACGTCTGAAGGCATCCGATGGGCCTTGACGAGTTTCCATGCCGCCAATTGGCATCCGCTGACCTGGTTTTCTCACATGCTCGACTGCCAACTCTACGGACTGAAGCCGTGGGGACACCACCTCAGCAACGTTTTGCTCCACGCGGTCAACGTGGTATTGCTGTTTTTGCTCTTGCACCGGATGACCGGCTGTGTGTGGCCCAGCGCATTTGCGGCGGCCGTATTCGCCATTCATCCATTGCGGGCCGAGTCCGTGGCGTGGGTGGCGGAACGGAAAGATGTATTAAGCGGCCTGTTTTTCATGCTGACTTTGGCGGCGTATGTCGGGTACGCGCGGCGCCCATTCTCGCCGGCTCGATATTTGCTCGTTTTCTTTCTTTTTGCATTGGGTCTGACGGCCAAGCCGATGTTGGTAAGCCTGCCGTTCGTGCTTTTGCTGTTGGATTATTGGCCGTTGGGTCGCATGAGCGGCGGTGCGTCCGAAATGCGCAGAACTCCATTTGCGCGGCGGCTGATTGTTGAAAAACTGCCATTATTTGCACTGTCTGCGGCATCCTGCGCGGCAACGTTCCTGGCCCAGGGCGCCGCCGTCGTGCCTTTGGAATCCATACCGCTTCAATACCGCATCGCCAATGCGGCAGTGGCTTATGTAAGCTATGTGGGCCAATGGTTCTATCCGGTCGGATTGGCAGTGCAATATCCGCATCCCGAAGGCAATCTGTCGATGATGGTCGTAGCCGGCGCGCTGGTGTTGCTGGCCGGCATTTCCCTTTCCGCCTTGGTTTGGCGACGCCGGCTCCCCTACGTTTTTGTGGGTTGGTTCTGGTACCTAGGCATGCTTGTGCCGGTCAT
>CAYMQL010000209.1:0-3867 GCA_964392255.1 uncultured Planctomycetaceae bacterium
GACATCGTCGAGGCCTAGGCCGGCGTCGGCCAGCGCCATCTTGATGCAACTGATGGCGCCGCGGCCTTCGGGATGCGCGTCGGTGATGCGGAAGGCGTCGGCGGTCGAGCCGTAGCCGACCAGTTCGCCGTAGATTTTGGCGTTTCGGGCTTTGGCGTGGTCCAAGTCTTCGAGAACGACCATGCCCGCCCCTTCGCCCAGCACAAAACCATCGCGGTCGCGGTCGAAGGGACGCGACGCTTTGGTCGGCGCGTCGTTGCGCGTGCTCAGCGCGGTCAACAGGTTGAAGCCGGTGACGCCAAACGGATGGATCATGGTGTGCGTTCCGCCGGCGAGCATCAAGTCGGCCTCGCCGCGGCGGATGATCTCCATCGCCTCGCCGACTGCTTGGCTGCTGGCGGCGCAGGCCGTCAAGCAGTTGACGTTGGGCCCCTGGGCGTTGAACAAGCTGGCCAAATGGGCGGCGGGCATGTTCGGTTCTTGTTCGAGTTCGGCAATAGGACTGAGCGTTTCGAGTCCCTTGCGGGTGAACTTGCCCATATCAAGTTCGCCGTTGCCGCTGAGGCCGGCCAACATCATCTGGGCGAAGCGGTGGAAGTCTTGTTGGCCTTCGCCGCTGCCGGTGTAGACGCCGAACCGCGTCGGATCGATCTTTCCCAGCTCGATGCCCGAATCGGCCACCGCCTTTTTGGCGGCGCCGACGGCGAATCGCGTGTGCAGGCCCTGGTTCTTCCAGTCGTCGGGGTTTTCGCCCACGTCGGACAGGTCCCAGTTGCGGACTTCGGCGGCGATTTTCGTAGGGAAGTTGCCGGCGTCGAAATGGGTGATGTAGCCGACGCCCGATTCGCCGCCGAGCAGCCGCTTCCAGACGGCTTCGATGTCCGTGCCCAGGGGCGTTACCCAGCCGATTCCGGTCACAACAACGCGTCGTCTCATCAGTTTGTTCCTTAACGCCTCAGTTGTCCTTAAAACAGCGGGGTAAATCCGGCAGCCCGAAAGTGCTGGTCGTGCGTAAATGCCTCAGCCACGCCGAGTCGGCGCATCACCCGAAAGGAAATCTGATCCACGATTCCTGCCTTTTCGGCCTCGCCTCGATGGTAGGACGCCCATGCACCCTCCGTTTCTTCGGGTGTGGGAACTAAAAGCAGCCCTTCTTGAATGAGAGATTGTCGCAATGCGAAAACCCGCTCCCGGTACGGTCGGCGAGCGGCGGCATTTCCGCATTCCAAAAGCACCATCTCCGTTGTGACGAGGCGACGACCCTGCGAAAGTAACTCCTGGAAAACCGCGTCGGCAGGGCCATGCCACTGATCCGCTCTATCCCAAACGGCAATCAACCCGACGGTGTCGAGAAATACGCCGTTCATGGCTGATGCTCGTTATGCCGAGCCGCTGTATCGGAGTGACCGGAATTGTATCGCTCCCCCAAAATCGCATAGACTTTGGCGAGCCCTTTTGGCATGGAGGATTCAGGCCGCTGCTCGTCGGGCATGCGCACATCAAGCTCGACGGATGTAGACTCCGGCAAAGAGATCGGTTCAACGGGGCGAAACACTCCGTTCTCAAAAATGGCATGGACGGTGGTTGTCATCAGTCACCCCCTTCTCATCACAGTATATGAAAAATGAGAAGGAATAGCCATCATTCCACCTGTGGTATCACGCCTTGCTAGCTTTCGCGGCATCGACAAGCTCCTGCGGGGGTTGGAGCCGGCTGCCGTCGGCGGCGCGGCCCACGTCGAACGCCCGCAACAGCCGCATCATCCGCAAAAAAGTGTCGGGATCGAACAGGCTGCCCAAACGGGGATCGCTCAGGTGTGCGAAGACGATCTCTCCCTCGGCGTGCAGCACGTCGCCCTTGTGGCTAGTGGCCGTGACCATTGCCCCTTCCGGCCGAATGTATTCGACCTTGGTGGTATAGGTGAGCGTATCGCCGGGACCGGCCTCGCAGTGAAACACCATTTTTGGCAGCTTGGCCAACACGACCTTTTCCGTGAAATGGTTATGCTCGCAGACCAGCAGCCCGCCGGTCTGCGCCATGCCCTCGATCACCAGCGCGTTGGGGATGATCGGATAATAGGGAAAATGGTCGTGCAGGTAGTCCTCGGCCAGCGAGATGTTCTTGATGGCCTTGGCGTACCGCCCGCTCTCGAACTCGAGAAATCGATCGATCCAATACCAGCGCATGACCGCCGCCCTCGTTTCTCAGTCGGTCACTTCCACCTTGCCTTCCACGAACCGGCACATGTCGGCCACGGTCAGAAGGTTGCCGAAATCCTGGACCACGGGGTTTTTGGCGAATTCATCAAGGTTGGCGAAGGGCATGCGTTTCCGCAACTCGGACAGGCCTTCCTCGGTGACCTTGCCGTCCTGGACGTACTTGGCGTCGGTCAGGATGTCCTCGGGGAACAGTTCGCCGCGGGGGATCTTGATGTCGAAGGACTTTTCCAGACGAAAAACGATGTCCAAAAAGTCGATCGACTCGGCGCCGAGGTCACCGACCAGCGTGGCTTGGGGCGTTACATCCTCTTCGTCGACGCCCAACGCATCGACCAACGCGGCCTGGATCTTCGAGAAGACTTCTTCCTTAGTCGGCATAACACGCAACCTCCAGAAAGTGTGATGTAAAAATATGATGAATGCTGAATGATGGATGTTGAATTGCCGAACATGCGATTTCTACCGTTGCTCAGCATTCATCATTCAGCATTCATCATTCTGTCGTTGGTCAATATCCGCCCAAACTCAAACCGCCGTCGACGCGCAGCACCTGACCGGTCAAATAGGCGGCGTCGTCGCTGGCCAAAAAGGCCACGACGGCGGCGATTTCCTCCGGCTGGCCGATGCGCTTCATCGGAATCATTTTCTTGATCTGGTCGCCGGCGATGCCGCGGACCACCTGGCTCATGTCGGTTTCGATCATGCCCGGCGCCACCGCGTTGACGCGCACGTTCCGCGGCGCCAACTCCTTGGCCAAGGAGCGGGTCAGACCGTTGATGCCGCCTTTGCTGGCGGCATAGTTCACTTGTCCCCGGGCGGCGAACTCGGCGGCCGTGCTTGAAAGATTTACGATGCTTCCGCGCCGCTGCATCATCATCGGCTGGGTTACGGCATGGCAGTAGTTGAACGTTCCGCCCAGATTCGTGTCCAAAACGTCGCGCCACTGGTCGGCGGTCATCGCGCCCAAGAGCCCGTCCTTGACGATTCCGGCCGAGTTGACGAGCACGTCGATCTTTCCCCATTCTTCGAACAGTTGGTCGGCGATTTGATGAGCACGCTGTAAATCGCGCACGTCGGCCTGCAAGGCGCGAACCTCGCCGGGGGCCGATTGCAACTCGGCCACCAGGGCGTCGGCCGCCTGCTGGTTGCTATGGTACACCAGCGCCACTTTGGCCCCTTCGGACGCCAACCGGGCCACGCATGCCCGGCCGATGCCGCGGCTGCCGCCTGTGACAATCGCTGTTTTGCCTTCAAATCGCATCGTGGATCGTTAAGGGGTTGTGGTTGTCGTCATTTCCGTCTGCGGCTGCCGCAACATCGCCAAATGCAGCCGCAAGTCGCGCCGCGTGGCGGCGTCGGTCGTTTCGTGCTGCGGATCGGCGTCGGCCAGGTTGTAACAAGCCAACGTCAGTCGGGCCGTGACGATGATCCGCCCATTGACCGTCCCATACGCTTTCAATTTCACGTCGTTCTCATCGAACTTTAGCGCCTCGGCGGTTACGGTCAATGTCTGGCCGGGCTCGACGAACTGGGCATACTTCACATTGTTCGCCTGCTTCAGCACGACCATGCTGTGGGCGAAATCTTCGCTCACGCGCACCAGCCAAGCCCCCGCCTCCGTCATGGCCTCGAGCATCAACACCCCGGG
>CAYMQL010000209.1:3877-5363 GCA_964392255.1 uncultured Planctomycetaceae bacterium
GGGCATCACCGGAAAGTGCGGAAAATGGTCGGCCAAGTACTCTTCGGTCAGCGTCAGCGCCTTGACCGCGGTAATCCGCACGCACGGCTCCAACTCGACGATGCGATCAATCAACGAAAATCGCATGGGACCTTCGGGAAGATAATCGGCTTGGGCAAAACGCGGTCGAGTCAATAAATACGAATCAAACAGTATACCCACCGGGGTGTTTGTCCACAACTGCAGCCGCAAGGGCCGCGAAATTCGCCGCAAGCCTCATGGAATTGGCCACTTAAGACAAGAACGTCTAAAACGCCGCGACTGCCAATATGGCAGGCGGCCGCCACTTTGTTCAGAGCGGCTCTGTCGCCCTAAATCCTTGTCTTGCAAGCATTAAAAGCCGAGTGTGACGGTTTCGGCACGGCCTTTGCAAACAGTTTTTCTCAGGGAAGCAAGAACTCCGGAAACCTATAAGGAGGACGAATCATGGTCTTTGGTTATCGGCATCCACGCCAGCCTTTGCAGCAGTTGCGCGACGAAATGGATCGTCTGTGGAGCGGGTTTCTCGGACCGGCCGCCGACGGTCTGTTGGCGCCTGTCTTACAGAACCAACCGGCCGCGAACGTCTGGGAACAGGGCGACGCCCTGCTGGTCGAACTGGAAGTGCCGGGCGTCAAAAGCGAACCGGTCGACCTCTCCGTGGCCAACGGCGAGCTGTCGATCAAGATCAATCGGCCCGAAGAACCGGCCGAGGGCGTCACCTATCATCGCCGCGAGCGGCCGGTCGGCGCCGCGAGCCGCGTGTTGCGGCTGCCGGTCGAAGTCGATGCAGACCGGGTCGAGGCCGAACTGCACGACGGCGTGCTGTTGATCAAGTTGCCCAAGGCCGAAAGCGCCAAGCCGCGCAAGATCAACGTCGCCGGCACATAAAATAGGGCTGCCGGCGAAAAATCGTAAGTATTCGACTTTTCCGGGAGCTGTTAGCTCCCGGGCATTGCGACGCATACGAAGAAAGGAACACCGCTCATGAACCACGAAAACCAGAACATTAAAACTGCCGTGGAAGAATCCGCGGCGGCCGAGCGCACCCGCAGCGGAGGCTGCTACCGTCCCGACGTCGACATCCTGGAAAAAGGCGACGAGCTGTTGGTCCTGGCCGATGTGCCCGGCGCCCGGGGCGATGCGATCGACGTCCATTTCGAGGACGGCATGTTGGAAATCCATGCACCCGTCGAGCCTCGCCGCAACGACGGCGAAACCTGCCTGCTGCGGCAGTACGGCGTGGGCGATTACTACCGGAGTTTCCGCATCAGCGAGGCGATCGACGCTGGCAAGATTTCGGCCGAGTACGCCGATGGAGTGTTGACGCTCCATCTGCCCAAGGCCGAGGCCCTCAAGCCGCGTAAAATCGCCGTGGCCGCGAAATAGGGGCCGGAAAGAGAAAGGTACATTATGAAGAGGAGGACAGGCATTCCTGCCTTGCTGTTTGGCGGGCAGCCAACGGCGT
>CAYMQL010000210.1:0-5346 GCA_964392255.1 uncultured Planctomycetaceae bacterium
CAAAAACCGTCAGACTCGTCTTCCCTGTTTGGTACGCCTCTCCATCACAAACCACTGAGTACAACAGTGTTCCTCTACTAAGAATTTAGGTTACCCGGTATCTTTAGGCGGGTCAATGGATGATCCTCTGACCGGCCTCTTCGGCAGATGTCTGGATCTCACATGTGTATCGGCAAGAATTTTGTCACAGCCTGCAAGGAATTGGTGCTCGTTAGGGTTTGAGGCATCTTTCGCCACCAATGTCTTGCGACCATACACATGGGGGGGCTTGCTGCGCCGTCCTGATTATGATACGAAAATCCCCATGACGTAAGGCGGATAAGACGACGCTCAATGCACTTTTCAGATACTGCCAGACCGACATTCAATTCTCGCAACGGCTGCTTGTTTCCGCTGCAATATTTGCCCCTCCTGCTCCGGATCAAGCCCGTGGCGCATGGCCATCGTCTGAGCCGACATCGCGCCGTTGCGGACGAGGATCTGATCGGCCTGGGCGTCTTTCAGCCGGTCGCGCACGGCCAGCCGCGGCGGGATGCCGCGCAGGTCGACCGTGCTAATAGCTTCCGCCGGCAAGCGGCCGCAATCGACGGCGTGATGAACCACGCGCCATAACAGCTCCACGTCGTCGGCCAGCATGTCGTGCTGAAGCCGCTCGAACATTTTGACCGCCGGGCCCTCGGCCACCATCGTCGAACTGTAGTTCGCGTTGCTGGCGTCGCTGCTGAGCATGAACTCGGGCATAACCAGCCGGCTGGCGATCGCTCGCAACTCGGCCTGAAGCACCGTGACGTATCGGCCCGCGTCGATGCCGGCGGCCGGAAACTCATATTCCGTGCCGGCTACCGCGTCGAGGATCGTGCCGGGTGCGTAACGCTGAAAATGGCTGGTCCGGCCGGTGGCCGCGCTGGTTACGCTCAGGTCGGCCTGCCCGGCGACGAACTGTTCCAGTCCGGCGCTGGTGGCCGCGCGATGTTTGCGAATCACGGCGATGGCCGATTGAATCTCCGACACCACGCTCATGTTGCGGAGCAGTTTTTCCGCGCGGCGGAGGTTTTTGCGGACCGGAAAAAACAGCGGCAATCCGCGTTTCACGTTCGCGTCGACGTTCGCCTTGCGGTGCTGGATTTCGGCCGCGTCGATCAGCCGGCCATCGATCCAATAGCCGACCACGGTCTCCACGTCTTCGGGATCGGTTTGCACGCCGAAGCTGGCCGACGGATCGGACATCCGCGCAGAGGGCGCCGCCACCTGAGCCGGCTCGACAAACCGCACCCGAACCATTCCATCAGCCGTCGGGAACAATCGTAAAAAACACTCGCCATCGCGGTCTTTCCGATGCACAATCTCTTGCTGCCGCTGCTGCCAGCGGTTTAGCCGAATGAACTCGTCGATGACGGCTTGGACCTCGCGGGCCAGCGGTTCGGCGTCCTGCCCGCGGGCAGAGACGGCCCGATACGTGTGACCGCTGCCGACGATGTAGCTGATGCGGTTCTCGTGGCCGTTGATGGCAAACTCGTTCGAAACGGCCAGCGCCCGGCACTGGTCGCGAATTTGTGCGAGTTGCTGTTCGTCGCCGTAGGGCATCCCTGAGGCGCTGCCCGAGAGCAGCCCGCCGCCGAGTCGGTTCCAAGCCGTGCCGTCGGCGTCATCGACGGCGTCGGCCGGATCGACGAAGCTGTCCCAAAGTTGATCGAACGCTTCGAGCAAACGGCGTTCAAGATTTTTCATCCGGGGATCGACCGGCGGCACAGCCGGCGCGCTGCCGGCGCTGTGGCAATTGTTGTTGGTTGTTTGCATGATGGTGAGTCCTTGATTCGTATTCGGCAACACGGTCGTTTAGCAGCCGACGGCGCGTCGGCTTGCAAAATGTGCAGAGCCGGCGTGCCGTCGGCTGCTAAGCGTGTCCTGTTGCATTTTCAATAACTTCCGAATATCACTGCTTGCCTCTCATCCCACCGGCAAGCGGCTGCCCAGACCGTCCTTGACCATCCGCCCCTGCAATACTTCGGCGGCCAGCCGCAGGGCCATCTCCAGCGCGTCGGGACCGTCGTCGTGATCGCCGATGGGAAACTCCTGCAACTGTTCGATCAACAGTTTCGTGCCCGGGCTGTTGGCCTTGAACCGCAGCCTCCGCGTCGACAGGTACGGCCCCAGTCGGCGAATGCGCACCTGTTTGGCGGCGTGGTTCTCGATGGCCGTGGGGCGGGCGCCCAAAATCCCCTGCCGCCGAAACTCCGCCTCGAACTGATCGGCCAGCAGGTCTTGAAACTGATTCGACTCGACGCCAAACACGTCGGGCCGAAATTGACGGAACCACTCCGTCCCGTCGGCGACAATCTGCGGCGTCGGCCGCCGGGCCAAATCGGCCTCGACATAAATCATGCCCTGACGATCGACGCCCAAAAGGACCAAGGCCGAGTAGTCGCCGTGCCGCGCGTCGCCGCCCTTGCTCGGGTCGAGCGCCATCGTGCGAACCGCCAGATTCGCCGGCCAATCGTCGAATCCGAGCGTCTCGTCGAAATACGACTCCGCCCACTCGCACAGGTCGGGATTGACCGGCGAGTTCTGTTTTTCGCGTTCGAAAGCAGTGCGCCCGCTTTCAATCCGCATGCACATCAACGTGTAGAGGTCTTCTTCTTCGGGCCAAAGGACGATCGCTCCGGCGTCCATGGCCAAGCGGTTGGACTCGTAGAACATTCGAGCCGCTTTTTTGGGCGACGGCCTTGCCATGTCGGTATAAATCGCCTCCCACTGCTGCCAGAGCGACGTGTTGTCGGGACAGCGGACGATCGACCGAAACCGCCGCGAGGTCCAGCCGGGCGTGCGGTGCAGTTCCATCGCCAGCGCATCGCGGTGCAAGGCCGTCGCCAGATTCACCACGTTCGTCCGCGCCGTGCCCGCCTTCATCAGCGTTCCGTGGAACCACGTGCGCGAGTGTTCGCGCTGCACGGCCGAGCGGATGTGCCCGTCGTTCTGGAGATCGTCGCAAACGATGAGCGTCGGCCGGTGCTGGCGGCGACGCCGGCCGCGGATTCGCTGGCCCGTGCCGAACGCCTCGATCGTCACGCCGTTGCGCAGCACAATCGAATTGCCGCGCCAGACCAGTCCCCGCCCAACAACTTCGGGAAAATCCCGGGCCAGACGTTCGTTTTCCAGCAGTTCCGCCTTGATGTTCTCCAGATGAGCACAGGCCTGATGCTTCGTATCGGAGATAATCCAAATGTAAGACTCCCAGCATTCTACGGCTGCTCGAAGCGGCAAGGCCAGCGTGCCGAGAGTCGACTTGGCCCCGCCGCGCGGTCCCAGCACATTGATCTTTGTGCCGCGTTCGCCGTGCGCGGCGTCGAGCTGTTCGGCCAGCCAGCGGTGCATGTTCGACGGCGGCCGGCGAAAATGCTCGATCAGATATTTCCGCCCCCAGGCCAGCAGATCCAGGCCGCAACCATGGCCGCGCCGCGCCAGCCGACGCGCGCGGCCGTGCCGCCTCGCTAAATCGTCGCGCCACATCGACAGAATCTGCCGGACCTTGTCGGTCGTCACCGGCCAATCGCTCGACGACTCGTCAACGCGGATCATCGGCCGCCTCCCGCTTCAACACGATGCCGACCGAACGCGCCACGGCATCCATTTTCTTGAGAATCTTGCTGCGCTCGTGTTCGGGCAGCTCTTCCACGATCATTTCCGAAAATCGGGCCAACAGCAGACCGATCTGTTCGAGGGTAATCACGTCGGGGCCGCGTCGGGCGTATTTCTCGGGAAAACCGCGCTCCAAGGCCCACGCCGCCGCCCGCCAGTACTGTTCCTTCTTCGCCGCGCTGCGAATGTTCTTCAGAAGGCTCAGCTCGGCGTTGCATCGGGCCTGGTTCAGCTTCTCGGCGAACTTCGGATCGCGCTCGGCGGTCCGTTGGATGGTTCTCGACGCGCAGCCGACATACGCGGCGGCCATGTTTTGGCTGCATCCGACACCCAGAATGGCCGCGATTTGCGCCTGCTTCTTGTCGTCGAGCACCGGTGGTCGGCCGCGTTTGCCCACAATGCTACTCCTGTCGGGCCGGGGTGGAAATTGTCAGTTCTCGGTTGTCAGTTTTCAGTTTAGCCGGACAGCGCCGCGTGGACGCGGCGGCTAAACTCCAACTCCCAATCCCCAGTCCCCAGTCCCGAGCCTAGAGCCCCCAGCCCCCTAATCCCTCTCTCCCACATACTCGAACGAAACCACCGCCCGGCCGGTCGAGCCGCGATAGTTCGCTATGAATCGCCGCGCGCTCTTCGAACCGGTCTTCTTGACGCCGACAGTTCGCCATCGGGGCGAACGGCGGCAATGGGCGATCATCGCCGGATGGCTGCATGTCACATTCACGCGATGCCCCTGGTCGACGTGCAATTCCGCCGCCGCTTCGGCAACCGCCGTGCCGATGCCGACGCCCTGATAATCGGGCAGCGTCACGATTCGGCTGATTCGCCATCGGTTCTTCTGTCCAATCAGCGACACGGTTGCACAGAACGCCACGGGCACGCCTTCCCACAACGCCAGGTAACACCTTGCAAACTGCGGCAGCGCCCCGCTCAAATAGTGATGGCGCGCAAACATCCGCCACGCACTACGCCCGCAACGAAAGATCTCAAGCTCGATCGGCGGTCGCCGAAGACGCCTCCGGGCGAAGCTGGCCGTCGCCATGTCGATCACCCAATCCGGCTCGAGCCACTCCGTCACGTCGTAGTGGCACGTCACGGCCACAAAACGGCGGCCGATCTGCCCCGCGCGAATGCCCCGCGCAATCGCCGCCGAGACAACCCGCGCCACGTTCCGATCCACCACGCTGGTGAACTCGTCGAAAACGACAAAGGGGAAATGATGATTGCTGAATGCTGAAGGTTGAATGGAAGATGTCGTCTGCTCGCCTGTGTTGTCATTTGATAATTCACCATTCATCATTCTGCATTCATCATTTAGTTCTTCCCCTCCAATCGCTCGCGCCAAGTCGCAACGGAACTGCTCGCCGTTGCTCAAAACATGATACGGCTTGATCCAACTCGGCGGCGACGAAAATCCGACGGCCGTCAACAGCCGCGTAATTTCCTTGATCGGCCGATCGCCGAATCCGTCGATCACCGCCCGATCCGTCGGCCATTGATGCGGCCGGTACACCGCCGAACCGAACATCGACCGGGCGATCGTGCTCTTGCCGCTGCCCGACGGTCCGACAATCAGGCCAACTTGCCAGAGCGGAGGACGGAGGGCGGAGGGCGGAGAGGCCGACGCTCCATCTCCAGAAATGACTGTTTCGGCTGACTCTCCACTCTCCACTCTCCACTCTCCACTTTCTTCTCCGCCCTCCGCCCTCCGCC
>CAYMQL010000211.1:0-5340 GCA_964392255.1 uncultured Planctomycetaceae bacterium
CTTCCACGGTTTTCGACCCAGGGTAGCCGCTGCGCGGCAACCCTGGGCTATCCTAAAAAAGCCCTTCGGGCTAAACACCGCAGCGCAAAGTGCCGCCGCATGCCCCTTCCGTCGGGTGGAATCGAGTGATATTGCCGGGCCTTCGACCCATTCGGTAGAATACTGCGGTCCCTTTGCCCGCATGGCGCTCCGACGCCCTATTTTTTAGCGTCGGCGCGCGTCAAGGATGACCGGCATGCGTCTGCTAATCCTCAATACCGTCGAAGCGAACACCAACGCCCATCTGGCCGAGGGCGCGGTCGAGGGTTTTCGGGCGGTGCTTGGGGCGGAAAACGTCGTTTTCGCCGGATACGCCGACGCCGCCGGCGCGTTTCGCAAGGCCCGATGCGACGCATTTCTGGCCTTCGGCGGCCAGTCGATGCGTGTTCCAATCATCAAGGAGTTGCTGCGCATCAGCCCCTTGAATCTGCTTTGGGCGACCGGAGACCCTGAAGAGTTGGCGCTCAGTGCGGACCGCGCCGCGTGGTTCGATTGGGTTTTCACGACCGATCGCGGCTCGGCGGCCGGCTACGGCGGCAAGGCGTCGCACGTGCCCCTTGGCGCCCGTGAGGGGACTGTCCCAATTTTCGTGTCAGCGAAAATGGGACTGTCCCCTTTGATGCAAACTTCCGTACAGTCCCCCCGTGAGCAAACTCGGCCGCCGATTCCCTTCGAGCGGCGTTATCGCGACGTGTTTTTTTCCGGCGCGGCGTGGCCGAGTCGCGCGGCGATTCTGCGGGAGCTGATTCCCAAGCTCGATGGACTTCGGACGCAGTTCTTTCTGCCCGCGCGCGACGGCCTGCCGAATCCGGCCCTGCCGATTCCCGAACACGAATGGGACGTGCGTCTGGGCCCGAACGATTTTTGCACCGCCGCGCGATACAGCAAGATCGTGCTGTATCTGGAACGCGACGACTGCACAAACGATTCTCGCAGCAACGCCCGGTCGCCGAGCAGTCGGCTGTTTGAAACCGCGGCCCTCGGCGTGGCGCAGGTGGCCATTGCCGATCCGGCGACGATTGCGCCGTATTTCGAGCCGGGCAAGGAAATCGCCGTGGCCGCAACGGCCGACGAGGCCGCCCGGCTGATTCGCGAGCTGCTGGCCGATTCCGCCCGGCTGGAGTCGCTGGGCCAGGCGGCCCGGCAGCGCGTCCTTGCAGAACACACTTACGCCCACCGCGCCCGTGCGATTGTCGAAAAGGCCTCGCAAATTGCGACAACAGCGGTCCGTGCAGCTTCCGATGAGCGAGGCAGCCCGGGCGTCATTCAAAATATCACCGACGTGTGCCGCAACCATGCGCCGCCGGCCAGGCTGCGCGTGCTGCACGTCCTTCGCGATGCGGCCGGCGAACCTTCGTGCGCCGACGCCCAGTGGCACGCCGGTTCGATCCAGCGCGGGCTGGCCGAGAAGTTTGAATTCCACACGCTTTTCACACGGCACAACCGCTCGGAAGTCGTTCTTGTGCATCAACGCGCCGAAAGCGGCGTCGAGCGCACTCTCGCTGGCGGATCATACAATGCCGCACGGCAGTGGATTGCCCCGGAACGCGACGCGATCTTCCAGAAACTCCTGATCGACGAAGACATCGATCTGGTCCACTTTCTCGATCTGAGCGGGCATTCGCTGGGTTATATTCCCGTGGCGAAGGCGTTGGGGCGTCCGATGGTACTCGGGGCCTACGAATTTTTCCCCGCCTGCTGCGAGTCCGATTTGATCGACGATCAAGGTCGGTTCTGCGGACTGCCGGCGATCGAAACCTGCGATCAATGCCTTTGGGCAAAAAACGGGCTGGCGCCCGGCGCGCAGTGGCAGCGCCGCGCGCTGATGTCCAAGCTGGTTGCGGCAGCGGATCGAGTGCATTTTCTTTCGCAGTCGCAACGGGCACTCATCGAACGGGTCGTTCCCGTCGCGCCGGGGCAGGCGTTTGTTCAAGGGATCGGCGTTCCACGGCCCGAATCGACATGCGGCCCGTTGCCGCCGCCGCCGCTGCGCGTGGCCGTCGTCGGCGACCTCGCCCCCAACCAGGGCGCAGAGGCGATTTTCGCCCTGGTCCGCAGGCTTCGCACCGAGCCGATTCAATTCACCGTGTTGGGCGGCGTTCAAAACAAGTATCGCCCTGCCGTTGCCGAGCTGCGTAGGCTAGGAGCGGTTGTACGCCAATTGCACCGGCCCGAGGAAATCGGCGAGCGGTTGCAGGGTCATCATGTTGCGCTGTTTGCGTCGCCCCGCCCCGAAGCGTTCAGCACGGCGCTTTCGGCGGCGTTTCACGCCGGCGCAGTGCCGATCGCCCCGGCCGTCGGCGCGATAGCCGAACGCATCCGCGACGGCGAAAACGGCCTTTTGACATCGAGCGACGTCGGCTCGTCGATGCGGGCGCTGCTCTTGCTGCTCGATTCGCCGCCTCTGTTGAGCCGCCTGCGCGAACGGATCGCGCAGGAGGCCGTCTTCTCGCCGGCCGACGATCTGCGCGGCTGGGAATCGCTCTACGGCCAACTGGCCGCGCGTTACGGTCTGCCGGGCACACGCCGGGCAGTGGTCGGCGATCAAGATTCCTACCTCCCGATCAGCACGACGGCGATGGGCCCCGCTTCGTTTCCCATCGCCGGACAGCCCGGGCCGGTTTGGCAACGAGCCTTGCGGCTGTATCGAGCCGCCGGACCGCACGCCATCGTACGCAAGGCTTGGCACAAAGTCTCCAATTGGCGCAGAATCGCCTGAAAGCCCGTCGAACATGAAAGTGCTCGTCTACGACGCGATTCGCTGCCATATTAACCCGAATCCCGACATCATCGGGTCGATTATCAGGGCCTTCGAGCGCGTTGGCGGCGTGGAGCACGTCCGTCATGCCACGCAATGGGACGTCGAATCGATTGCCGACGTACATCGTCCCGATCTGATTCTGGCCGTTTCGGCCCGAATCTACGCCGAACTTGTCGCGCCGTTGGCCGTGCTGCGGCATCGGCTCGGCTGCACCGTCGGGTGGTGGCTGACCGACGATCCCTACGAAATCGATTGCAGCCTGCAGTGGGCCGACCACGCCGACTTCGTCGCCACGAACAATCGCGAGTCGGTGGCGATTTATCGCGGGGTCGAGGCGATTCACGTTCCCTTGGCGGCCGACGCCGAACGCCATTTCCGTCCCGTTCGCACCGACGATGCGGCATACGAATGGGACGTGGTATTTTGCGGCGTGGGGTTCGCAAATCGCCGCGCGGTGATCGAGGCCGCCGCCCCGACGTTGAATCGCTGCAAAACGCGGATCATCGGGCCGGAGTGGCCGCGGCTTCCGTTCGTCTCGCCCGAGCGGATCGACAACGCGGCGCTTACCGATCTGTACAATGCGTCGCGCATCGTGCTGAACTTGCCGCGCTCGCTCAACGCCTTCAATCGCCACGACTTTCCGGCGTCGACGCCCGCGCCGCGAACGTTCGAGGCCGCCGCGGCCGGCGGATTCCAATTGGCCGCGGCCGATCGGCCCGAACTGCACGATTGCTTCGACATCCCCTCCGAGTTGGACCTGTTCGCCAACGCACAGGAGTTCGAGCAGAAACTTAAGTGGTATCTTGCCAATCCCGACCTGCGCATCCAAGCCGCCCAAAAAGCCCAGGATCGCGTTCTGCGCGATCACACGTACGATCGGCGCGCCGCCGGCATCTTGGATTACGTCCGGTCGCTTTCCGACCGGCGCAATTCTCGCCTCGGCTGCGCTTAACAAAAGAAGGAACGCAATGAATCCCAAAAGATTGGTCAAAGGCGCGATCCGAAGGCTCGCAGAAGCCGGAATTAAGGCCAGCGCCTATGTCGATTCCAAGTCCGACGGCCTCTATCTCGCGCCCGACGTGCCGACGCCGAAAATGGTCGGCCACTCTCAATGGCGCAGCTATCTTTACAACCTCGGTAATAAGCCGGGAATGCGCATTCTGGAAATCGGCAGCCGCGAAGTGACCGGTCCGTCCCGCGCGCGGAAGGAATTCGCCGCCGCCGAGTACGTCGGTTTCGACTACTATTCCGGTGCGAACGTCGACGTTGTAGGCGACGCCCACAAATTGTCGTCCTATTTCGCGGGCCAAGAGCGCTTCGACCTCGTTTTCAGCAGCGCTTGCTTCGAACACTTCGCCATGCCTTGGATCGTCGCGGTCGAAATCGCGAAACTCCTGAAGGTCGGCGGCATTCTTTTCGTCGAAACCCATTTCTCGTTCTCGTCGCACGAGCGGCCGTGGCATTTTTTCCAGTTCAGCGACATGGCGCTAAGAACGTTGTTCTCCGGCGCCCTGGGCTTCGAGTGCATCGAGGCCGGAATGTCGAATCCCATGGTCGGAAGATTTTCGTCTCTGGCCGACGAATACTTGCGGCACAAAAAGCTCCCGGGCCTGTATTGCCATAGCGAGTATCTTGGCCGCAAGGTGCGGGACGTCGAAAATTTCGATTGGAATAAAGTGGATTTGAAGGACGTCGTCGGCGAGGCGACCTATCCCGAGCCCAAATAACTCGACCAACCGGACAACGCCCGCCGTGGGGCGGTTGTTCTTAAGGTTTGGCGGCCGCTTCGCGCCGCCCCTTTCTAGAGGTAGAATTAGGTGTTTTGCGTTTCAGACAACCAATGTCGCACCAAAATAGCCGGGGGCTAACAGCCCCCGGTGCAAAACCGCCAATCCTCGAACATTCCGGGGATTGTAAACTTCCGGCTATTCCGACATGGCTTTTCTGAGACGCCGTATGTGCCCAAAATCCAACCTTTCTTGATGGGGAGCTTCCTTTGTTGCGGACTCATACCTGCGGCGAATTGCGTTCAGACCACGTCGGGCAGGAGGTGACCTTGTGCGGCTGGGTCGACACCTACCGCGACCATAGCGGCGTGCTTTTCATCGACCTCCGCGACCGTTACGGCAAAACCCAAGTCGTCTTCGCCCCCGAAGGCGGCGACGAAACGCTCCAGGCGGCCAAAACGCTGCGCTCGGAATACGTCATTCTCGTGCGCGGCAAGGTCGCCCCGCGGCCCGAAGGAACCGTCAACCCCAAACTCGATACCGGCCAGATCGAACTTCGCGCCCGGCACTTGGAAGTGCTCAACCGCAGCTTGAATCCGCCGTTCCAACCGACCGGCAAGGACCTGCCGGGCGAAGACCTCCGGCTAAAATATCGCTACATCGACCTCCGCCGGCCGGAAATGCAGCGGACGATCCTGCTGCGCAACCGCATGATCAAGATCATGCGCGATTATTGCGACGCCTTGGGATTTGTCGACGTCGAAACGCCGATGCTCGGCCGCAGCACGCCCGAAGGCGCCCGCGACTATCTGG
>CAYMQL010000212.1:0-5316 GCA_964392255.1 uncultured Planctomycetaceae bacterium
CCGGCGGTATTCAAGCATATTCCGGGAGCCGTTGGCTCCCGGCTATCCGATATTGCTTATCTGGCCGTCCATATTCAAAATTCAAATCTCGGCGTTCGACTTTTCCGGCATTGTATCGGGCGGTCCCCGCCGTCGCTGCGTTTGGCGGAGCCGGGCGGGTTGACGGGCAACGGCCCGGGGGGTAGAAAATACGGCTTTGGCGGCCTTTGGACGGACGGCTCTCCTATGGCGAAATCACGCGCGAAAACCGACGAAAAGACGCCGACGCTCCCTCGCAAAACGCGCGGGCCCGCTGCCGCCGAATCCGCCGCTCCGCTAATGCAGCTTGACCGCGAGATGGTCCGGCTCGTGCAAAAGCGAGCTGAATTGATGCTCGAATTCCAAAAATCCGCGACGGCTTCGACGGTTTCAACGCTCGACGACGACGCCATGAAGCGAGCCGCGGCGGGCGTTGCCGGACCGTTGCCCGATCGATGCGTACGCGCCGTGCTGCGCGAGCTGCAAAGCGGATGCCGGGCGCTGGTTCGCGAGCCGCGCATCGCCTTCTTGGGGCCGCAATACAGCTTCAGCCATCTGGCCGCCATCCATCGCTTCGGCCAAAGCGTCGAATTCGTGCCGGTCGGGACCATCGCCGCCGCGTTCGAGGAAGTCCATCGCAAGCAATCGGATTTTGCGGTCGTCCCGGTCGAGAATTCGACCGATGGGCGCGTGGCCGACACGCTGGAGATGTTCACCCGAATGCGGGTGCGCATCTGCGGCGAGGTCGAGCTGCGAATCCATCACACCCTATTGGGAAAGTGTACTCGGGCCGAGGTCCGCGAGGTCTATAGCAAGCCGCAGGCGCTGTCGCAATGCCGCAACTGGCTGGCCAGGCACCTGCCAGCGGCCCGGCCCATCGAGGTCACCAGCACGTCGACGGCCGCGCAGTTGGCCGGTGAAAAACCCGGCGCCGCGGCCATCGCCAGCCTGCAAGCGGGCGTGCATTATGGGCTTTCCGTGCTGGCCGAGAACATCGAAGACAACCCGACCAATACGACCCGCTTCGTCCTGATCGGCGACCATGTTCCACCACGGACCGGCAACGACCGCACCGCCGTGCTATTCCAGGTCGAGCATCGGCCGGGCACGCTGGCCGACGCCATGATGATTTTCAAACGCTACAAGCTGAATCTGACGTGGATCGAGTCGTTTCCGATCCCCGGGACCAACCGCGGGTATTTGTTTTTTGTCGAGATGGAGGCCCACGAGACCGACGTGCGGTTCCGCCGCGCGATGACGACGCTGGGCAAGAAGGCCCTGCGGCTCGAGGTTCTCGGCTCCTTTCCGGCGACCACGCCGGTGGAGTGAATCGGGGCTATTTCACTTTGCTAAAACGAGAGTGCCTTGCTACGATGGATAGGCGGCAGACGATGCGGGGAGTCGACTCATGAGTCAAATGATCGAAGCCATTTATGAGGGTGGCGTACTGAGGCCGCTTGGGAAGCTGGCGTTGGGCGAACACCAACAGGTCCAAATTACCGTCGAGCCCGAAACAGCGGGCGACGAAACCGGCGGGGCTTCCGTCGTCATTCCGATTGCCACGCTCGCGCCGGAGCCGTTTGAATTGATCCGTAGCATTCCGGCCGTGGTGCAGTCGTCGGACGACGGATACCTGGCGACGTTCTTTGACGCGAACATCGGCATCACGGGTGATACGAAAGAAGAAGCGGTGGCCAATCTTAGGATGCTTTTGGTCGATGTATACGAAAAATTGGAAAAAGACGAGGCACAGCTCGGGCCGCAGCTTGTCCGGCAACTTGCGGTGCTCCGCAGCTTCATGAAGAGGCTCGCGTGAGACATGGCAACGATTATCACCAAGGAACTCGCCGAACGGATCGCCGTCAAGCTGCAGGCAGTCGCCAATTCAAAGAAGAATAGACCCCACGATCTCTACTGCGTATATCATGAAGGACGGTTGATTGCTCATTTTGTCATTCGAAGGTCGCCGAAAAAGGATCAAGGCCACGACCACGTGCCCGGACAACTTCGGGTCTCGCCGAACCAAGCCAGACTTTTGGGACAATGTCCCATGAGCAGAGAAGAATGGATCGAGGAGATGAAAAGAAAGGGCGTAATTGCTTCGCGTTAATGCGCTATTGTTGCAGGCTTTTTTTCTGCATCGAGCGACGGCCGGCCTAGCGGTCGCCGTCGGATTCTCGTGCTGGAGACGATTGTTTTAATGAAAGGATATTAGTCGATGCGACGTCCGTTTATCGCCGGAAATTGGAAAATGAACCTCAACCGGGCCGCAGCCGCGGCCTTGGCCCAAGGCGTGGCAAAGTCCGCCGAAAAGATCGAAGGCGTCGATCTGGCCGTCTGCCCGCCAAGCTGCTACCTGGAGGCCGTCGAGCGGGCCATCGCCGGCTCGAACGTCATGCTCGGCGCCCAGAACATGTACCACGAACGCGAAGGCGCCTTCACCGGCGAGCTAAGCGCCGCGATGCTCCGCGACCTCGGCTGCACCTACGTCATCCTCGGCCACAGCGAGCGCCGCCACATCCTCGGCGAGACCGACGCCGACATCAATAAAAAAGTCCACGCCGCCCTGGCCGCCGAGCTGATTCCGATCGTCTGCGTCGGCGAATTGCTCGTCGAGCGGGAACGCGGCCAGACGTTGACGGTCATCCGCCGGCAGTTCGACGGGTCGCTGGCCGGCTTGACGCCCGAGCAGATTACCGAAGTCGTCGTCGCCTACGAGCCGGTCTGGGCGATCGGCACCGGCAAGGTGGCTACCCCCCAGCAGGCGGAGGACGTCCATCTCGCCCTTCGCAAGATCATGGCCGAACGCTATAATGGCCCGATTGCCGAGGTGGTGCGAATCCTGTACGGGGGCAGTGTCAAGCCGGACAACGCCGCCGAGTTGCTCAAACAGCCGAACATCGACGGGGCACTGGTCGGCGGAGCAAGCCTGAAGGTCGACCAGTTCCTGGGCATTGTCGCCGGGGCCCTGTGATTGAAGAAAGGATGCCATGTTCAATAGCTTTTTGATGATCGTGTTGCTCATTACGACCGTGTTCCTGATCGTGTTGGTGTTGATCCAGCGCGGCAAGGGCGGCGGGCTGGCCGGGGCCTTCGGCGGCATGGGCGGACAAAGCGCCTTCGGCACCAAGGCCGGCGACCTGTTCACCAAAATCACCATCGGCGTGGCCAGCTTTTGGATTATCCTGTGCATCATCATGGTGAAGGTGTTCGGCGTCAGCGGCAAGAGCGATTTGAGCCCAGACCTGGGCGGTGCCGCCGACGCACGGCCGAGCATCTCCGCCCCGGCGGGCGCCGGCGAACAACCGGGCGCGACCGGCGGCCAAACACCCGCCGCACCCGCAGAAAACAAGCCGTAATCGGTTTCGGCCTCTCGATTTTTGGAGCGTTGCCTTGTTGTTGAGCATGACCGGCTTCGGCGAAGCGCATTGCCAACAGGACGGCCTGGCCGTCGGGGTCGAAGTCCGGACCATCAACAATCGCTATTTTAAGCTGAGCGTCCGCACGACCGAGGGCTACGGCGCGTTGGAACCGCTGGTCGAGGGCTTGGTCCGCGCCGCTGTGCACCGCGGCACCGTGCAGGTCAACGTCCGCCTGGATCGCAAGCTCGCGCCTGAAAATTACCGGATCAACGTCGAGGTGCTCGATCGCTATCGGCACCAGTTGCAGTCGCTCGAACGCGAGTGGGGCGTGGCCCAGCCGACGTCGCTGGCCGCGCTGTTGCCGTTGCCCGGCGTGGTCGACGACGCCGCCAGCGCCGTGGTCGACGCGATGCAGGTGTGGCCCGCCATCGAGCCGACCGTCCAGGCCGCATTGGAGCATCTCGGCCGCATGCGGGCCGCGGAAGGCCGCGCCATGGCCGCCGACCTGGAGGCAAATTGCCGCGCCGTGGCCGCCAGCCTCGACCAGATCGCGCGCCGCGCCCCGCTGGTCGTCGAGGACTACCGCGCCCGGTTGCTCGAACGCCTCAAACGGACGTTGGCCGAAGTGGAAATCGCGCTGGCCCCCGCCGATGTGATCAAGGAGGTCGGCCTGTTCGCCGATCGCAGCGACATCTCCGAGGAAATCGTCCGCCTGCGCAGCCATTTGGAGCAGTATCAAAGCACGATGAAGCTGCCTGAAAGCTCCGGCCGCAAGCTCGATTTTCTGACTCAGGAAATGTTCCGCGAGGTCAACACCATCGGGTCAAAGGCCAACGACGTGGAAATCGCCCGGGCCGTGATCGAAATTAAAACGGCCATCGAGCGAATCCGCGAGATGATCCAAAACATTGAGTGACTTCGTGCCGGAAACGTCGCAAGGAAGATTGGTCGTCGTATCGGGTCCGTCGGGGGCCGGCAAAACCTCGGTGATGCAGCGCGTCTACCAAACGTGCCCGGTGCCGCTGGTCCGCAGCGTCTCGGCCACGACCCGGCCGCCCCGCAGCGACGAACGCGACGGCGTCGACTACCATTTCCTTTCCAACGACGAGTTCCAGCTACGCCGGCAGAGGGGTGAGTTTGTCGAGTGTTTCGAGGTTTTCGGTCAAGGGCATTGGTACGGCACGCTTTGGGCCGAGGTGACCACTGGTCTTGCGGCGGGAAAATGGGTAGTCTTAGAGATTGACGTCCGCGGCGCCCAGGCCGTGGTCGAGCGGTTTCCCGATGCGTTGACCATCTTCCTCCGGCCTAGCACGCGGGAGGAGTTGGAACGCCGGCTCCGCGGCCGCGGCACTGAGAGCGAAGACGCCATCCAGCGGCGCTTGGCCCGGGCCGACCGAGAGTTGGCCGCGGCCGGACGCTATCGGCATCAAGTGATTAACGACGACATGGACCAGGCGGTCCGTGATATTTGCGGCATTTTGACGAGTCCATGGGAGAAGAGCCGAAATGATTGAAGCATTGCGGGAAGAGGAAATTATCAAGAAGGTGGGCGGACGGTTCAAGCTGTCGACGCTGATTCAGAAGCGCATGGTGCAACTGAACGGCGGCGCTCGGCCGCTGGTCGACGCCAAAAACGACAACAAAATGCAGGTCGTCATCAACGAAATCCTGCAAGACAAAATCTATCTCGACACCGAGATGAACGTGCAAGTGGCCGCCCAGCCCGCCGGCCCGGCCGATATCGACTTCCGGAATCTGTGACGGCAGGAGTATTTTAGTTTTCAGTATTCAGTTATCAGTTGAACGCCTACAACTGATAACTGATAACTGAATACTGACAACTGATCACTGACAACTGACAACTCGCCATGCAAGGCCGCGAGATACTGATCGGAGTGACCGGCGGCATCGCGGCCTACAAGACCGCGACGCTGGT
>CAYMQL010000213.1:0-5284 GCA_964392255.1 uncultured Planctomycetaceae bacterium
TGGCCGCTTGCTTGGCCGAGACGTCGCGGTCGCTGAGGATCAAGAGCGACGCCCCGTCGGCGATGGCCCGCTCGGCCGCGTCGACCAGCGCGTTCAGGGCATTGCGCAGCGCGCGGGCCGGATCGGCCGCGTCGGCCTGGAACAGCGTCGGCAGCGTTACAATCTTGAAATCCTCGCGCCGGGCCGAGCGCAGCCGCTCGATGTCCTCGTTGGTGAGGATCGGGTGCGTCAGTTTCAGTTGCCGGCAGTGTTCCGGCGTCTCGTCGAGCAGATTCCGATGCTTGCCCGTGAACGACATCAACGACATCACCAACCCTTCGCGCAGCGGATCGATCGGCGGATTGGTGACTTGCGCGAAAAGCTGCTTGAAGTAACTGAACAAAAGCTTGGGCTGCGACGAGAGCACGGCCAGCGGCGTGTCGGTGCCCATCGAGCCGATCGGCTCCTGGCCGTTGGCGGCCATCGGCGCGATAATCATCTGCAAATCTTCGCGGGTGTAGCCGAACGCGCGAAGCTGGCCGACCAGGGCCTTCGGATCGACCGGGGCGGGCTCGGCCGGCTGGAACAGGCCCCGCAGCTCGATGCGATTTTCTTCGAGCCAGCGCCGGTACGGCTTCTGTCGCGAGATTTGGCCCTTGATTTCATTGTCGCCCACAATGCGGCCTTGTTCGGTGTCGACCAAGAACATGCGGCCCGGCTGAAGGCGGCCTTTCTTTTGGATCTTCTCGGGCGGAAACTCAATCACGCCCGTTTCGCTGGCCAAAACCACCAGTCCGTCGGTCGTCACCACGTAGCGGCACGGCCGCAGTCCGTTGCGGTCCAGGGTGCCGCCCACAAGCCGTCCGTCGGTGAACAGCATGGCAGCCGGCCCGTCCCACGGCTCCATAATTGCCGCGTGATACTCGTAGAACGCCCGCTTGTCGGTCGAAATATAGTAGCGCGAGCCGAACGCCTCGGGAATCATCATCATCAGGGCGTGCGGGGCCGAGCGGCCGGCCCGCACCAGAAGCTCCATCGCATTGTCGAAGCAGCCCGAGTCGCTGCCGCCCGGCTGAAGAACCGGAAACAGCTCCGCCATGTCGTCGGTCAGCACGGGCGCGACCATCGCCTTCTCGCGGCCTTGCAGCCGGTTGGCGTTGCCGCGCAGGGTGTTGATCTCGCCGTTGTGGGCGATCATGCGGAACGGCTGCGCCAGCCGCCAACTCGGAAACGTGTTCGTGCTGTACCGCTGATGCACAATGCAAAGCGCCGTTTGTACCCGCGGATCGAACAAGTCGGGATAATAGGCGAACAACTGCGGGGCCATGAACATGCCCTTGTAGACGATCGTACGGCACGACATCGAGGGCACATAAAACTCATCGGCCGCCGGGCCCAGCGCTTCGATCACACGGCGCTCGATCCGTTTGCGCACAACGTACAGCCGCCGCTCAAGCTCTTCGTCGCACAGACCGCGGCCGTCGATGAACGCCTGGCGAACGACCGGCTCGGCGGCCCGAGCCAACGCGCCCAAGCAGCCGTTTTCGGCCGGCACGTCGCGCCAGCCCAACAAGGCCATGCCGGCTTCGCCGACCGCGGCGACAAAAATCTCCTCGCAACGGCGCCGCGGCTCGGCGCTTTGCGGCAGAAACGCCATCGCAACGCCGTAGTGTTTCGGCTCGGGCAGCGCGAAGCCCAACGCGTCGGCTGCGGTGCAGAAAAACTCGTGCGGGAGTTGCAGAAGGATTCCGGCGCCGTCGCCGGTCGATTCGTCGGCCCCGGCCGCTCCGCGGTGCATCAGATTCAGCAGCACCTGCTTGCCGTACTCGACGATGGCATGATCGCGTCGCCCGGAGATATGGACCACGGCCCCGATGCCGCAGGCATCGTGTTCCCATTGCGGATCGTACAGACCTTGAGCGCTTGGCACGGAACGGTTCATATTCTCTGAGTCTCGCAAGCCCGCTTATCAGAAGTCTACGCGCAGCGCGGCCGAAAGGCCCGCCCCCAACAGATTATCGTATCATTAGTGCGGCTAATGTCAACTTATACATAGTATTTCACATGCTTAACAGTCGGAATAGCCCGCCATCCGCCCAAACTCCCGGAAATCTATAGGTTTGAAAAAGATTTTTTATGGGGCGGCGTATTCGCCGCTAAGGGACGGTTAGCCCCAGTGTATCGACATAGGCGTAGCCGCCGCCGTTCTGTCGGGCCAGTTCGGCAAGGAAGCTGGGGACGCCGGAGGGTTTCGGACCGGGCCCAAACTCGATGGCGTTGATCACGATGCCCGCCGCCATGCCGCGAATCTTTTCCAGTTGGGTCGGCGAAAGTTTCGGGTCGTCGGCATCGGTCAGAAAAAAGATTACGTCGGGCCGCAGCCGGATGGCCAGCTTCAGGGCCTCTTCGTGGTCGGTTCCGCCGTCGGCCTTGATGGTTTCCAGAAACCGGACGGCCTGCCGCTTGTTCCGCTCGGTGGCGAAGGCCAATCGGTTAGACGTGCCGGTGGGATTGAACAACGCCGGCCGCTGGTTGTAGAAGATCAGTTGGAACTGGTGGACCGTGTCGAGTCGGGCGAGGCTTCGAAGCAATTCGGCTTTGACGGCCCGCAGCGAGTTTTGCCCCGATCCGCCCATGCTGCCCGAGCGATCGAAAACGTAGACGAACTTGTAGCCTTCGCCGGCGACGCCGAACAGGCTGGTCCGGGCTTTGCCTTCTTCGGGCGGGGCCAGCGAGAAGCCGAGCCCTTCTAGAGATTGCGGTTTCTGCGGCGGATCGGCGGGCTCCTCGGCGCGGGCGGCGTTCGGCGCGCCGACTGCGGCAATCAAGGCGATCAGGAATCCGGCAAAAAGCGATTTCACTGATTTTCTCCGCTTGGGGCAGTGTTCTTCGTCTCGGACGGCTTGCCTTGTGCGGCGATGGCACGTTCGAGCAACGCGCGACATTTGGCGACCGCGTCCGGCCCGTTCAGGCGAGGACTTAAAACCAGCGTCGCCTTGAGCAGTTTTTCGGCTTGTGCGGCGCGCCGGGCGGCGACGGTTCGATCGCTGCTCGCTTCGGCCGCGCGCACCAGACAATCGGCCAATCCGAGGGCCGCCTCGTAATAGGCGTCGGGTTTGTTTTGCAGGGATTGCAAGCGGTTGCGCAGCACCGCCCAATGATCAATGGCTGCGCCGAGCCGGGCCGGTTCGGCCGCTGCCCAGGCGTCGAGAATGCGGCCCTTTTCCAATAGCGGCTCCAGGGCTTTGGGATTTTCGCGGATGAGTTGATCGACTTGTTCGAGGGCTGCGGCGTATTTCTGTTGTCGGCGAAGCGTCTCCAGCAGATGGGTCCGCACCAGGCTCATCGCCTTTGCGGCGCTTCGGGCGAACTCCGCATCGCTCTTTGCGCGGTCGAGAATTGCATAGAACTGCCGCGCCGCGTCTTCCGTTTTGCCCAGGGCCGCGAGCGTCTCGCCGATAAAGAGCATTTGAGCCAAGCTCAGCGATTTTCGCTGCGATAGCTTGAAGAGCGTTGTTTCTAAAGATTCGTTCGCCGCTGGGTCGCCTTCGCGGCGGTTTTTGTTCAACAGCTTGGCATATTCGACCAGCGCGTCGTTCGTCGCCGGCGCGTCGGGGCCGAGATCGATCAAAAGGGCGACGGCGTCTTCGGCTTTTTCCGGCTCATCGAGCGCCGCGAAGGTCCGCACGGCGCCGCACAAGGCGGCAAGCATCTCCGCATCAAGCGACTTGGGCTTCGCGTCTTTCACGGCGGCGGCCAGCGGCTGATAGAGCGAGGCGGCTTCTTGGTGCTGCCCGCCGAGGTAAAAAATCTCTGCGAGCAATAATTGTGCGGCCACGAGCGATTTCGGCGGCGTCCGATCCGGCTCGGCTTGTTTTTCCAGGGCTTTGCAAGCGGATTGAAGGCTTTTGAGCGCCTGCCGGCGGTCGGCGATCATCTCTGCGCTGTCGGGCGCCGCTTTGGACTTGGCTTTTGCAAGGGCATAGAGCCGCCAGTAGCTTTGCCCGGCCAGATACTGCGCCGCCGCGTAGCGTTCGGATTTCGGATGGACGCGGTCGAAAACGGCAATCGCCTCGCGGACTTGACCGGAGAGAATCGCGGCCTGTCCGCGGGCCATGCGGGCGTCGTCCGCTTCGGGACGGTCGGGCCAATTGCGTTCGGTGAACTCGGCCGCTTCGGTCAGTTTTTTGAGTGCCGCGGGCTTCTGCTCGGCCGACGCCCGGGCGTAAAGACCCAGCAACGCCGCGGTCTCCAGAGCCGACGCGGCGGCGGCCGTTTCGTTTTGATGGTCGGCGCTGCCTTGAGCGTTTCTCGACAGTTTTGCGGCCGTCGCGGCGCACTCATCCAGCTTGCCCTGAACGTACCAATCGCGAGCCATTCCAAGCTGAGCGCGGGCCGCCGCCTCGCGTACTGCCGAGATGCCGGCGGGATCGTTGCGCTTGGTCTTTTCGGCCAATTCGAGCGATTGGCGGTAGGCGGTTATCGCCCGCTGCCAATCGGCGGCCGCAGCGGCGGCATCGCCCAGCGCGGCGGCCTCCTCGAAGCTGCCGGGTTCGAGATCGCGGCCCGAGGCCTTCAGGATGTCTTGCCGCATCATGACAAATTCTTGCTGATACGGTCCGCGGGTCTTGGTCCAATCGCCGATCGCTTGCAAAACTTCACCGAGGAGCTTGGCTTTTTTCGGGCCGGGCGATTCGGCTGCCGCCGCCAGCATGGCCTTGGCCCAATCGTAGGCGGCACCCTGATATCCGTCGGTCTCTTTCCATTGCCGATGCTCCCTGAGCCAAGCGGCCGCCTCGGCAAAATACTCCTCGGGCTGCTGTTTGCGAACCACTGCGAGCCGAAACCGCTCGACCTGCGTAAACAGCGGTTCGAGGCCCGTCGCCGGACCGCGGTCCTGGGGTTCGGGCGCGTTGGCCAGCACTTCGTCGTAAATGTCGCGAGCCAAGGACAGATCGCCAAGCTCTTCGGCTGTTTTGCCATGCCACGCATGGGCGTACAGCCCAATCACGTCGCCGCGATTCTGCTGAAAAACGGCGTCGAGCGACTGGGCCGCTTGCCGGAGCGCCGCTGTGCGATCGTCTCCCTCGGGGTGCGTTTGCGCGAAGTAGTAATCGATCAAGGCCAACCGAAGCCGGGCCTCGTGCAACCGGGACTCGAATTGCGACGCGGCGAATTGGAGATCTGTAGATTTCGAGGCTTCGTTCTCTCCCCTCTCCCCTCTCCCCTCTCCACTGCGCGGCCCAGCCCTCACCCCCGGCCCCTCTCCCGGACGGAGAGGGGAGTTTAGAGGCCGAATCTGTGC
>CAYMQL010000214.1:0-5260 GCA_964392255.1 uncultured Planctomycetaceae bacterium
ATCCGATCAGGGCGATGAGCGTTCCGCCGGGCTGGTCGGCGTAGGCGTGGTAGATGCCCCAGGTCTCGTAGATGTTGCAGACGACGCACGCGCGGCGGTCCGTAGGCCGGCCGGCGATCATGTCGGCCGTGATGTTGGTGATCAGGTTGCCGAAGGCGTCGATCTCGATCACGGCGCCGTCGACGCGGTCGTGACGCGGCCTCGCCTCGGGCCAGTCGAGCGGGATCAGCCCGGCAATCGGCGGCCCCAGCCGTTCGGGATCGAGCCCCAAGGCCAGTCGCGCCGCCACCGGGGCCATGATGTCGCGGCCGTGAAAGGTGGTCGAAACCGGCGCGAGCCAATAGGCCGGGTCGGCCAGCCGAATGAGCTTGGTCGGCGGCTTTCGGGCCGCCAGCCGGCTCAGCAGTCCGTTGTCGGGGGCGATAAAGTGCTGCCGGCCGATCTGCGCATAGACGATGGCCCGATCGGTGCCCACGCCCGGATCAACCACCGCCACATGGATCGTCTCGTCCGGAAACCAATCGGCCGCGTCGTCCAGCAGCAGGGCCGCGCGGCGAACGTCTTGCGGGGGCACGTCGTGCGAGATATCGACGATCGTTGCAGCCGGGGCGATCGAGAGGATCACGCCCTTCATCGCCGCCGCATAGCGGCCGCCGCTGCCGAAATCGGTGGTTAGCGTGATAATGCTCACCGTACGACCTCCTGCCCATTAACTTTCGACTTTTTGGATCAGTTGCAGGCACAACTCCCGCACGTGGTTCGGATTGGCGTTGGGATTCTCCTTCTTCGCTTGGCCGATCAGCGCGCCGAGGCCCTTTAGTTTGCCTTCTTTCACCTCGGCGACGATCTTGGGATTGGCCTCGACCAGCTTGCGGCAAAGTTCGAGCAAGGCCGCGTCGTCGACCTGCTCGATGCCCAGCGCAGCAATGGCCTCGTCGAGCGACTTGCCCGTGGCGACCATTGCGGCCAACACCTCGCGGCCCCGGCTGGTTTCGAAGGCCCCGGCGCGGACTTTGGCGATCAACGCGCCCAGTGCAGCGGCGGGCACAGGGTATTGCGAAATATCTGCTTGCCGCTCGCCGAGCCAGCGGAGCACGTCCTGCTGAATCCAATTGCCGGCCGCTTTGCCGTCGCCGCAGGCCTCGGCCGCGGCCATGTAGTAATCGACCAGCGTCCGGCCCTGATTGACCAGTACGTCGGCGTCGTAGGGCGTGATGCCGTAGGTTTGTTCCAATCGCGTCCGCAGTGCGGCGGGCAGTTCGCCCAGCGACGCACGCACTTGTTCAACCTCGGCGTCGGTCACCGTGACCGGCGCCAGATCGGGATCGGGGAAGTAGCGATAGTCGCTCGATTCTTCTTTCGAGCGTTGTTCGCGAGTGGTTTGCGAGGCCTCGTCCCAACCGCGGGTCGTCTTGGGCACGTCGCCCAGCTTGTGCCCGGTCTCTTGCCACTCCTGCCACTGCCGTTTGGCCTCGAACGCCAGCGCCCGCTCGACCGCGCGAAAGCTGTTCATGTTTTTGACTTCGACGATCGGCGTGGCGATGCGGCCCTCGGGCATGTCGACGTGCAGATTGATGTTGGCGTCGACCCGCAAGCTGCCCTCCTGCATGTTGCAGTCCGATACGCCCAGATAGTTCAGCAGCAACTTGAGTTCGGTGAGATACGCCTTGGCCTCGGCGGGCGAACGCAGGTCGGGCTCGCTGACGATTTCCAAAAGCGGCGTGCCGGCGCGGTTCAGGTCGATGCGGCTGTCGGCCTTGCCCGCCGCCTCGTCGTGCATGCTCTTCCCGGCGTCTTCTTCGAGGTGGGCACGAAGAATGCGAATTCGCCGCAGAGAGGGATTGGGGATTGGGGGTTTACTGGCCACTGACCGCTGATCACTGTCCTCTTCAATCTCCAGCCACCCGTTGCAACTCAACGGCAGATCGAACTGGCTGATCTGATAACCCTTCGGCAAGTCGGGATAGTAGTAATTCTTCCGATCCCACTTGGTGAAGTGCGGAATCTCGCAATTCAGCGCCACGGCCGTCCGCAGCGAAAGCTCGAACGCTTTGCGATTCATGACCGGCAGCGACCCCGGCATGCCGATGCACACCGGACAGGTTTGCGTGTTCGGCGGCGCGCCGAACTTCGTGCTGCACCCGCAGAACATCTTGCTCTCGGTGAGCAACTGCACGTGGACTTCCAGGCCGATGATGATGGTGTAAGGCGTGTTCACAACAGTACGGAGTTTATCTAGGAGTCTTGGGGCGGAATGATGAACCGTGAATGGGAAGTGTTCGAATGCGGATACGGTTCTCCTCGATTACAACGACCGTTCCGGTGTTTAATGGTTCAACCAGCGCCGGTAGATTTGCGAGTAGGATACGAATCTGTTCTTCGGGACGACGCTGTGAAATCCGGCGAAGCAGCAGAACGGACGGTTTTCTTTCTTTTCGCTGCGCCAACAACGCGCCAAAATCGGTATCGGCCGAGACAACAACATGATCGTGCGTTGCACACCACTCGAAAATGCCCTCGTCGGCAGCGCTCGCCATGCCCAGGGAACCAACATGCACGGCATTGTAGCCGCCGACACGTAATCCCTCAGCAATGCGCGGCGAAAGCGCGTTGTCGATCAAAAGTTTCATCCGTGGGCCACCGGCAACTCGCGCTCTTGGACCGCTTCCGCGGCAAAACGCAACGACGCACGAATATCGTCGGCCTCAAGACTGGGATAGGCGGCGAGTATCTCGGCATCATTCATACCGTCCGCCACCATGCCGACCACAGTAGCAACCGGTATTCGCAGCCCGCGGACGCACGGGACCCCGCCCATCTGATTTTGATTGATGGTGATGCGATCGAAGATGAAATCGTTCATGTTTGGTCTTCCATTCCGTGTTTGTGGTGCATTGCCTACCCCGGCAAAATATAGTGTTCCTGATGCGACGATTCTGCCGCGTAATCCAAGGCGGCACGCACATCTTCGTGGGCGAGATCGAAGTCTTTTTGCACGTCTCCCACGCTCATGCCTCCGGTCCTATAGCCAATGACTCGCGCTACCGGCACGCGCGTGCCCCGAATCACCGGCTTGCCGTGACATATCCGCGGATCAATCGAAATGCGTTCCTTCATTTTCCGCCTCGCTTTCAAGTTCATTCGAACACTTGCGAACTTCAATTGGCAGATTGCTATCTTACCGCATCGGAACAATTTGGGCGTAATGATTAACAACCGTCGCTGCTTTCTCGAAATCCTCGGATAGACCTGTCCCCTTGGTCTCGGCCTTATAGATGCCGGATTCATAGCACTCAAGAAAATAGGCCAGAAGATTTTCGAAGGACGTTAAAAAGTTGTACGTGCCCTGTTCCTGAAAACAGTAGAACAAAGCACCGTTCTTGTAGGTTTTTGTTGGATCCAAGAAGTAGCCGTCTCCGGCCGCGTCCGTGAAGATCGGCAGCCAAGGGTTCCTAAACGCCACGTACACTTGCCACGTGTCCCTCTGGGCATCGGTCATCTTTCCAATGGCCCCAGCCAGCATTTGTCTATGCGCGATGACGTTTTCAAATGATTGAAAAGTATGGTCAGGTACAAATACGTCCGTTGACCTTTTGCACCCTTTGTGCCAAGCATACAACTCTTTCAGTTCCTTGCTTAGTTTGATGCCACTTTCACGTTCCAGCCTAGCTATCTCATCACGAGACAGTCCGGGATTGAGATTGGCCAATACGTTGGGGCACTTTTCACTCAGCACTCCCTCCAGCCTACTGAGTAATTCTGATGTGGTCCCATCCACTCTGGCTGGCAGCCTGCTGGGCTTCGGGTACAGCTGCTCTATCGTGGGTGCTCCAACTGTGGCCCTAAGAAGGAGTATTGCAGCATATCGGTTTGCTGCCCAGGCCGCGACAACAATCAGCACCACAACCGTCAGCACTTTACACAGTCGCCACATGATCTGGAAATCGCAAGTGCTTGTTTGAGTTACGACGTCCCCTGCATTTCACTCGGCTCGATCTGCATCACGTGCAGGAGCGAAACCGTCACCAGACGGTCGAACACGGGGCGAGGGTCATTCGCCGCCGGCACGCCGATGGCCACGATCGAACGCCCTACCATCGCCAGCTCGGGATGACGCACCTCATACGTTCGGCCATCGGTCAGCGTAAGCCGGAACGGCTGAAATGGCCTCTTCTGCAGAAAATCGCGAATGTCGTCTGGTCGCATCGTCTTCAACTCTTCATCGTGGTCGTAAGCGCAACCGTCAAGCTACTGCAATTCTACCGCAGCGAGGCCCTCCCAGTCCAGGGGGATCGTTGATACGCGTCCTTGCTTAAAACATCCCGGAGTAAGTATACTGAAGCGATACATCAGGAGGCATTGCCATGCCAAAGCCAATTCAGTTCACGGCGGTTTTCCGCAAAGTACCCGAAGGATATATCGGTTTTGTGGAAGAACTGCCGGGCGCAAATACCCAAGGCAAAACTCTCGACGAAACTCGGCGGAACCTTGAAGAAGCAATTTCTTTGGTTCTCGACGCCAACCGCGCGTTGGCCGAAGAGGATTTGGCGGGGCAAGAAGTCATCCGCGAGCCGATCACCGTCGCCTTATGAAACGGCTGGACCTGATTCGACATATTGAGAAATGCGGATGCGTGATGCTGCGCGAGGGCGGCAGCCATACCGTTTATGTCAATCGTTTAACGAGGAAAGTTTCGACGGTTCCTCGTCACCGTGAGATTAACGAGTTTCTGACGCGAAAAATTTGCCGAGAATTGGAAATCCGGCAACCGTAACGCCACGGCGTTCCCTCCAATCCCTAATCCCTAATCCCTAATCCCTTCAGCCGCGGCTGCCGCGCGTGCCAGTCGGTTGCACGCTGAAACATCGCCGCGCCGCGTAGCAGACGCTCTTCGGCGAACGGCGGGGCTTGCAGGTGCAGACCGATCGGCAGCCCGGTCGAACTAAAGCCGCAGGGGATCGACATGCCGGCAATGCCCGCCAGATTGGTGCTCACCGTGTAGAGATCGAACAGATACATGGCCAGCGGATCGTCGACCCGCTCGCCGATTTTGAACGCCGGCGTGGGCGTTACCGGCCCGACGATCAAATCCACCTGCTCGAAGGCCCGATCGAAATCCTGGCGGATCAGCCGCCGCACCTTCAATGCTTTTTTGTAGTAGGCGTCGTAGTATCCGGCGCTCAGGGCGTAGGTGCCGATCATGATGCGCCGCTTCACCTCGGCCCCAAAACCCTCGGAGCGGCTCTGGCGGTACATGCGG
>CAYMQL010000215.1:0-1472 GCA_964392255.1 uncultured Planctomycetaceae bacterium
GATTCGCGTCGGAAAGAAGTGCAGGATCGAGGCCATCAGCGGCCAAGACATGTTCGACAAGCGTTCGAACACGGTGCGGCTGCTCGGCAAGCTGGCCACAGCCGTGGTGGCTAGCGGCGACGCGGTTTGGTACACCGGCGACACCCGCGACCTGCCTCCGCAGGTCGAAGACGCTGTGCAAGACTACGTCGACGAGGCGCACTCGAAGACGGTGGCCGTGCTGCCGCTGCGGCGTCCGGCCCCGCCCGAGGAAGACGACCCCAAAAAGCGGGTCGAGCCCGAAGGGCCCATCGGCGCGCTGATTGTCGAGCAGATCGAGGACAGCCGCGTGTCGGGCAGTCTGGTGCAGCGGGCCGAAGTGGTCTGCCGGCACAGTTCGACGGCGATGGCCAACGCCCTGGAGCATCAGAGCTTGTTTTTGATGCCGGTGTGGCGTGCGTTGGGCAAGGCCCGGTGGGTCGTGCAAGCCCGAACGCTGCCGAAAACCCTGACCGTACTTGGCTTGGTGCTGGCGGTTGTTCTGTTTTTGGTTTTCTGGCAGGCGCGGTTCACGCTGGAATCGAAGGGCACGCTTGAGCCGGTTGTGCGCCACGATGTTTTCGCGCCGCTGGACGGTACGGTCGAAAATCTGTACTGCGAACACGGCGACCACGTTGCCAAGGGGCAAACGCTGGTCAAACTTCGCAACACCGACTTGGAACTGAAATTTGCCGACGCCCGCGGCCAGTGGATGGCGATCAATCAGCAGTTGGCCTCGATCGGTCGCTTGGTGTCGCAAGGGAGCAAACAAAGCATCGAACAGCAGACGCAATGGGAAGGCCAAGAGGCTGAATTGCGGCAGAAACAGCAATCGCTCATCGCCCAAACGAAACTCTACGAGAAGCAGCAGGCGGAGTTGAATATCCCCAGCCCGATCGACGGCTTGGTGGTCACTTGGAATTTGCGCGAAGAGCGGCTGCCGTTGGGGCGCCCGGTGCAGCGCGGGCAAGCGCTTTTGCGCGTGGCCGATCCGGCCGGTCCCTGGCATTTGGAACTGCACATGCCGGAAAGCCGCATGGGGCACATCCTTCAGGCCCAGCAAGAGCTTAAATCACCCGACGAGCGGTTGCGGGTGTCGTATATTTTAGCGACCGAGCCCGGCACAACCCGCTATGGCACGGTCGAAGAGATTCACCGCAGCGCCGAGCTGCGCGGCGAAGAAGGCAACACGGTGTTGATCAAGGTGGCGATCAACAAGGAGGAGTTGCCCGACTTGCGGCCCGGAGCCGGCGTGACGGCGCATGTTGAATGCGGTCGGCGCAGCATCGGCTACGTGTGGCTGCACGACCTGATTGCGTTCATTCAATCGAGAGTGTTGTTCCGCTATTTTTGAAGTCGGAAAAGCGGAGCAACTTCCCGCCAAATCGTATTGTCTCAAGAAATAGCCGGGGGCTAACTGCCCCCGGCAGGAATCGCAAGCACCGTCATGTTCC
>CAYMQL010000215.1:1482-5251 GCA_964392255.1 uncultured Planctomycetaceae bacterium
ATAAAGCGTGGCATCCGCGACCCGTCCGGGGGCTGTTAGCCCCCGGCTATTTGTTGGCAATGGAAAGAACATGAGTACTCCCATGCGATTCTTGACGATTGCGGTTGTCGGCGCGGCCGTGTTGTTTTCGGCCGCCGCCGCGCAAGCGGCCGACGCGGTCACGTTGCGCGACTGTTTCCTCTCGCCGGAGAATGAGGTGCTGGTGCCGGCTCAGGAGGCGGGCGTGCTGGTGCAATTGCCTGTGCGCGACGGCCAGGAGGTCAAAAAAGGGCAACTGCTGGCGCAAATCGACGACATTATCCCGCGGGCGCAGTTCAACATCGCCCAGTACAAGCTCAAAGTGGCCGAAAAACAGGCGGCCGACGACGTCGAGGTCCGCTATGCGGTCGCGGCTTACAATTTTGCGACGGGGAAGCTGAATCGGTCGGTCAAGGCCAACGAGCGGACCCCGAACACGCGCACGCTGGAGGAAATCGAAGAGCAGCGGTTGGAGCAGCAGAAGAGCAAATTGATGATCGAAAAGTCGCAAAAGGATTTGGACGTCGCCGTGCTCCAGAAAGCGGTCAGCGAGGCCGAACTGAACGCCGCAGAAGCGAATTTGAAGCACCGCCGGATTGTTTCGCCGCTTGACGCGATGGTCGTTGAAGTCAAGTGCCACGAGGGCGAATGGATGCAAGAGGGCAATACCGTGATGCGCCTGGTCGGCGTCGATGTATTGCGCGTCGAGGGCACGCTGAACGTCGCCGAGCATCGCCCGGCGGACATCCAGAACCGGCCGGTTAGCGTCGCCGTCACTCTGGCCGGCGGACAGCGCGAGACGTTTCCGGGCAAGATCGTGTATGTCAATCCGATGATCCGTTCGGACGGGGCGTTTCAGGTGCGGGCCGAGGTGCAAAATCGGCAGCAAAACGGCGTTTGGATTCTTAGCCCCGGCATGAGCGCAGAAATGACGATCCAACTCAGGTAAAGGATGAAGGATGAAGGATAAAGGATAAAGTGCGGCCGGGCCCTTCATCCTTCATCCCTCATCCTTCATCCTTCATCCCCCATGGTAAGCCTTCGCGACAGCCTGTTGTCGAGTTCCGCCCGGATGCTGCCGATCCGGAAGCGGCCCGACCTGCAATCGCAGCGCGAACATTACCTGGGCCGCAGCTATTGGATCGTGAAGGACCCGGTCGGGCTGAACTACTTCCGCTTTCAGGAAGAAGAATATGCGATTTTGCAGATGCTCGACGGGCAGATCAGCCTCGACGAGATCAAGGAGCGGTTCGAGGCCGAGTTTCCGCCGCAGAAAATCACGCTCGAGGAATTGCAGCAGTTTTTGGGCATGCTGCACCGCAGCGCGCTGGTTGTGGCCGACGTGCCGGGCCAAGGTTTGCAGCTTCGCAAGCGCCGCCAGGAGCGGCAACGCAAGCAGTTCCTTGCGGCGGCGACCAATATCCTCTGCATCCGCTTCAAAGGTTTCGATCCCGAGCGAATCCTGAACTGGCTGTATCCTTACGTGCGTTGGGTGTTTTCGCCGTTGGCGGTGTTCGCGTGCTGTGTGTTGGCGTTGTCGGCGGGCACGTTGGTTCTGGTCCAGTTTGAAGATTTTCGCGCGAAACTGCCCAGCTTCTACCAGTTTTTCAGCATCCACAACGCCTTTCTGCTGGCGGTGGTGCTGGGAATCACAAAGATCTTTCACGAGTTCGGCCACGGGCTGACCTGCAAACATTTCGGCGGCGAATGCCACGAGATGGGCGTGATGGTTCTGGTGCTGACGCCGTGCCTCTATTGCAACGTGTCCGATTCCTGGATGCTGCCGAGCAAGTGGCAGAGGGCCGCCATCGGCATGGCCGGCATTTACGTCGAAGTCGTGCTGGCCTCGATCTGCACGTTCCTGTGGTGGTTTTCCCAGCCGGGCTTGTTCCATAACCTTTGTCTGAACGTCATGTTCCTCTCGTCGGTGAGCACGATCATCTTCAACGGCAACCCGCTGTTGCGCTACGACGGCTACTACGTGCTGGCCGACCTGATGGAGATTCCGAACATGCGGCAGAAGGCCACGCAGATTCTCACTCGCAAGCTCAGCGAGTGGTGTTTGGGCATGGAGCCGCCGGAGGATCCGTTTCTGCCGCAACGCAATCAGTTGCTTTTCGCGTTATATTCGGTGGCGGCCGCCGGCTATCGCTGGCTCATCACGTTTTCGATCTGCTGGTTCCTGTACAAGCTGTTCGAATCGTACGATCTGAAAATACTCGGGCAGATCATGGTGGTCATGTCGCTATGGGGGTTGTTGGGGATGCCGCTGTATCAGGCCGGCAAGTTTTTTTATGTGCCGGGGAGGCTCGAACAAGTGAAAAAACCGCGATTCTACACGAGTCTGGGTGTGCTGACGGCCTTGCTGCTTGCGGGGCTGTTTCTGCCGCTGCCGCATAGCGTTCTTTGCACGCTGGAGGTGCAGCCCCGCGATGCAAAGGCCGTCTACGTCGAGGTGCCCGGCAGGCTTGTTTCGATCGACGTGAAGCCCGGCCAGCAGGTCGCCGAAGGGCAGCAGCTTGCGCAGCTTCAGAGCATCGAGATCGATCTTCAGATGGCCGAGTTGGAGGGCCGCGTTCAACAGTATCGCGCGCGGCGGGCGAGTTTGTTGCAGCAAAGCACCCGCAGCCGCACGGCGGCCGATGAAATCCCCGCCGTCGAAGAGGCGCTGAAGGCCGACGAGGAGCAGTTGCAGCAGAAAACGCTCGATCAAAAGCGGCTGCGCTTGGTCGCACCGGCGGCCGGAACGGTGTTGCCGCCGCCGCTGACTCCGGACCGCGGCGCGGACGACGAGTTGCTTCCCGGTTGGGTCGGCACGCCGTTGGATCCGGAAAATCTCGGGGCGTATCTCGAACCGAACGTGCTTTTCTGTCAGGTTGGCGAACCGAAACGGCTTCAGGCCATGCTGATCGTCGATCAGGCCGACCGCAACATCGTCCGCCAAGGCCAAGCGGTGGAAATCAAGCTCGAAGGCCTGCCCGGGACCACCTTTGAAGGCCGGATCGCGGCCATCGCTGAAGACCCGTTGAAAAATACGCCGCAACGGCTGTTGACCCGATTCGGCGGCGAGTTGCCTTCGACCGCTGATCCGACGACCGGCATCGAAAAGCCGATGAGCACGTCGTATCAGGCGCGCGTGCCGCTCGACGACGCGGCGGGCGTGGTTCGCCTTGGAGTGCGCGGCCAAGCGCGCGTCTACACGGATTGGATGTCGCTGGGCGCTCGGCTCTGGCGGCTGTTGGCACACACGTTCAACTTCAAGATGTAACAGCGGCGAGCCGCGCCGACGGCGCTTACATGGCCGGAAGCCGTCTGGGCGAAGCGGTTGCGGGCGGGGCGGGCGTCGGAGCAACGCGCGTCGGCACAGATTCTTCCGTGCAGCTTGGCGACGTCTCGCACGGATAGCCGCAGTCGATTCGGGTCGGGCGACAGAAACGCCCGCGTCCGCACGAGCCGGGCACGCCGACGCGGCTCCAAAACGCCTCGACTTTGGCCCGATGGTCGCAGTATCCCGCCCAAGCATTGTCGCAGCAGCGGCGGGTGTCTTCGCAACAGCCGGGCGCTAAGCAATAGCCGCAGGGAATGCCGCAGGCCTCGGCAGCAAGCCCCGGTTGGGCCCAGCCCGAAGAGCCGGCACTCCCGTTGCACCCGGCGCAGTCGGACTGGTAGCCGGCGGCGCCGCCGGCCAACGCGAAAAAGGCCGCCAAAGCCAAACCTGTTCGTCGCATGACATGCGCTCCTTTACGAAGGG
>CAYMQL010000216.1:0-5206 GCA_964392255.1 uncultured Planctomycetaceae bacterium
GAGGATTCTTTCGCTCCGAAGCCGACCTAGCGTCCGTGTGGTGTATGACATGCACCTTGCTCTTGTCGATCTTGGCCACGACGAAATAGTCATATTCTGCTGCCCGCGTGGAACTCTTAGGCGGCGGGGGGTTGCGCATCAATAGGGTTTCGTTCTCGGAAAGGGACATGACAAATCGTTTACCATCTCGATCGTTGCGATTCACCATCGGTTGCCCCGTCTTGCGATTGAGTGGTTTGATCCGTGTTGCGGCATTGAACATGCTAACACAATCAAACTCCCATTTTCCTGTTTTGATGTTCTCAAGCACCTCCAAGTGATGATTGTTCATGCTGCGGTAAAAGCGTTTTACCCCATCGCGGCGAGGTCTTGATATTGTAATCGGGTCGCTGAGAGTGCATACCATCGTGACATCGTAGATAGGCACTCCGCTTTTCCGAAAACGAAGTTTGTAATCATTCGGCTGGGTTAGCGACGTCATATCCTTTTCTGTGAACTTATCGGGATCAATGTTGTTGTCGCGAAGGCAACGGCGGATTGCCTTGCGAAGTGCCGGCGATCGCACGACGCTGTTTTGACCTCGCCCTTCGATGCTGTAGAAGAACGTGCCATCTCGGTTGACGTTCTTCTTAGGGGGACGCAGCATGTTGGGTTTCAGTTCGGATGCAGAAATGTGAAAAGTGTACAGGCCGGGGTATTCATGGGCCGCACCGAGGGGATTGGCTTTGTGGAGTTCTCCCACAAGTCGTCTCTTTACGGGACGATGTGAAACGATGAGTTGCTCATGCTTTCTAAACACTTGATCACGGAATTCTTTGACCGTGCCCCATGGCGGATCGATTTTTTCGCGGGGCATCCATTGGCCGTGTTGTTCGTGAAAACGTTCTTGGGCCGACAAACTCTCCAGAAATCCTTGGAGGTTCAAGTCTGAAAAGGCAATCACCAATGCATCGAGAGCATGGTGACGATGGTCGCTGCGATCCTTCGGGCTGTCGCCGTCCTGTAATTGCCAGTCTTTACGAAGCGCGGAAGTGACTCTTCCATTAGTCGGGAGCACATGGCTGTCGGGATTGTCCTCATCGCCGTACAGCACGCCGGTCAACCATTCTCGCACCTGCTTGGCAGCATATGCCGTATCGCTGTATTGCGATGCGAGGAAATCCGACGCGTCGGGCGTGTCGCTGGTCAGGTTCTTCCATTTTCTGGCGTTGTCCTTTTTGGAGAAGTAGCTTTCCTTCTCGGGCTTGCCCTTTTCAAGATGCTTCATTCGTTGTTTCATTGCTTCGTAATCAGTCGGCGTGAGCCAAATCTTGGGCGTCTGTTGTTTTTTGCTTTGATTCGCATTTCGATAGCACAAGACCTTGTTGCTCAAGCCGTTTTCATTGGTAAGGCTCTTGGGAATGATGTGGTCACATTCGAGGTCCGTTCCCTCGGCGGCGCGTTGCTCGGAGATCGGTTCGCCCGTATAGGCACAGACACCGTTCTGTTGCCGACAGAGTAGTACACGGTCGATCGCCGCTTCCCGCTGGTGCTGTGTTAGCGAGCCGAGTTTGTATTGGGTTGCGATGTCCCTCCGAATTCCGTTGCGAAAACGATTCCTTGTCAGCATCCGATCGCGGACTTTCGCCGACTGGCGGGCTTCGCTGATCAGTTCAACGATGATTCGATCTGGCTTGCGACCATATTTTTTCATCCAGGCGATGACGTGGCGACGGACCTCGTGAATACTCTTTCGCACAACGGGATTCGACAACATCGGTGCAGGCGGAAGTAGTTTTTCGGGATGGCATTTCATGTAGTGCCGATCTCGCTTGTTCGTGCCGCGAAGCTGAAGCAGTTTTTTCATCCGCTCGGGACTTTCGAGCCGGCACAATAGCTTGCGTAAAGCATCGGTGATGCGAAAAGCATATCGGACCCGCTGCTCGGGAGTGGCGTTGTTGGCGGAGTCCTCGGCGAATCTCTGACGAGCCTCGGTCACGGTGGGCCAACGTCCCGAAAGGGGGTCGCACTGCCGCATCAGCGGCAACAGATTCTGAATGGCGAGGCGGGAGAGATTCACGCGCTTTTCCAGTTTGGGACGCCCCTTCCAAGCTGTAAGCAATGCTTGCACTTTTGGTTCCGAGAGCCCCCACCATTTACCGGCCCCTCTTGCCAGTTCGGCCGCGTGTTGCGCCACACCGGGATCATATTTCAAGATTGCGCGGTTGACGGAATCTCGCTTCTGCGGGGACATGGCCTCCCAGGCATCGTCGCCAAAGACTGGCAGAACGATTTCCCTATAGAACCAATCCGTATTGATTTCCCGATCAGGATCGTTGTCTAGATTGAGCGAAAAGAAAGGCTTTTGTTCTTTTTTGATCGCTAAAGCAGTTCGGATCGTCTTTGGATCCGCTGTTTTCTGCGTTTTCAGTTTTCCCAGAACAGCCACTCGTTCTCTATCGTTCAGTGGACGCTCCATTTCATCAGCCCATTTCAACCGAATATTGTTGACCGTCTCCAACACGCGGAATTCCTGCACGTACATATCGGCTTCTGGACAACAGTGGGCGCTTGGCTCCAAATCGCATCTTCCCAGTGTGCCTGTATCCCAGTAGGTCATGCGTTGGCCAAAAAGTATTCCCTTTTCACGCCAGATGCCATCTGCCGACAGATCATTTAGACGTTTTCGCAGTTCGTCAGTCAGCAAGGCGGCGGTCGAGCCGCCCAGTCTCACCTGAGCTTCCCACAGGGCATTGAACTCCCGCCGAATCAATTCCCGCGTGGCATGATATCCCTTATTGTGAATCAAGGCATCGCGGCGATTGCGGATCGCGGTGCGATAGCACGATTCTTTCCTCGTGCCGCGAACAGTGCGGCGTTGCTCGTCGTTCTTGTCCGCCATGAACTGTCCGAACGTGCGGTCGCCGATCTCTTCCTCAAGGCGGGAAATGGCTTGCTTGATCTTTCCGTGCTCTTTATGCTTGACGTCTTCTTCATCTGTCTTGTCGTCGGGCTGATCCATGTCGACTCCCAGTGCGCCGCGTCGCTGATTCAGGTGGATAAGGACTCGACCGAACTCGTGGGGAGTCAATGATCGCCGCAACCCGTCGCGTCGCAATTCCCAAGGCGTTTGCCGGCTCACATCGTGGTCATAGGATTGATCAGTCGAAGGATATAGGCTCTTTCCGATTAGACAATCGCGCAGGCGACGTTTTCGCGCAGACCGCCGGGCAATGGACCTGCGCTGTGAGCGGGACTGACGACGAGCTTGATTCTTTGGTGCTCCGCGTTGATCGTCTTTTTCTTTGACGCCGCGAGGAAAGATACTCACGGCGAGGTCAAAATCCTTGGCCTCAAGGTCAACCCAAGCCGATCCTATGGATTCCGTGCCAATGTCAATGCCTAAGATGTACCGAATATTCTTCATCGTCAGCCCTCTTAAAAAATAAAACTGCCAGTTGACAAATACAAACGAATGGGTATTCTTGCGTTTAGTGTATCTGATCCCGGCCTGTGGTAACGCTTTCCGCAATAAGAGAGGCGAAAGCCGAATTCGCAGGCATCTGCCCAGTGATGGGCGACCAGCCGTAGTGCATGCAACCCATGTTCTATGGCTTTTTTGTTGCTTAAACAAGCACCCGCTGTGGTGGGGATTGTGGTGGTTTGTTCGATCCCGGCCCGCGAGTCTTTCCGCAACAAGAAGAAGCATTCGCAGGCCATGCCCTACGGGGCAACCGGCCGCCTTGTGAGAACAGGGCGGCTCTTTTTTTCTGCGGCATGTCGGTCAGTCCCGAGAAAGCCATCATCCGTTACTGCGCCGGGGCCTCGCGCCTCATTGCAATCTTCGCCAAATCGGCGATAATACGGGGTTTAACCCATTGGCCCTTTTTGCCGGGAGACGCCGACGCCATGAACCACAAAGTGCGGGAATATTCGGGGCTCACTTTCGACGACGTCTTGCTGGAGCCGCGGCGCAGCGAAGTCGTGCCGGCCGAAACCGACGTCTCGACGCAACTGACCCGACGCATCCGGCTGAACATCCCGATCCTCAGTTCCCCGATGGATACCGTGACCGAGGCCGAAATGGCCATCGCCCTGTCGTTGGAAGGCGGGCTCGGCATCATCCATAAAAACCTGCCTGTCGAGCAGCAGGCCGAAGAGGTCGAGAAGGTCAAACGCAGCGCCAACGGAATCATCTTCAATCCGGCGACGCTCCGGCCTGAGGACAAGCTGAGCCACGCCCGGGAACTGATGAACCAGCACAACGTCTCGGGGCTGCCGATCACCGCGGCCGACAACCGGCTGGTGGGCATCATCACCCGCCGCGACCTCCGCTTTCTTGAGAACTGGGACCGGGCCATTGCCGAGGTGATGACCCGCGAAAACCTGGTCACGGCCACCGGGACCGTAACGCTTGAGGAAGCTGAGAAGATTTTAATGGCAAAAAAGGTGGAGAAGCTTTTGCTGGTTGACGAAGATTTCAGACTGACTGGACTTATTACGATCAAAGACATTGATATGATGCGGAGGTTTCCGCAAGCCTGCAAAGATGGGCAGGGCAGGTTAAGGGCTGGAGCCGCCGTCGGGGTTCACGATTACAATCGGGTCGAGGCGCTGATCGCCAAGGGCGTCGACGTATTGGTGGTCGACAGCGCCCACGGCCATTCGGCCAATGTTATAGAAACCGTCAGGAGCATTAAGAAGCAGTGGGACATCGACGTCGTGGCCGGCAACGTGGCCACGGCCGAAGGGTGCGAAGATTTGATCCGCGCCGGGGCCGACGCCGTGAAGATCGGCATCGGACCGGGATCGATTTGCACCACCCGGATTATTTCCGGCGTCGGCGTCCCGCAGATTACCGCGATTTATGAAGCGGCGCAGGTGGCCGCAAAGAGCCGGATTCCCGTGATCGCCGACGGCGGCATCCGCTATTCGGGCGATGTGACGAAGGCCATCGCCGCCGGCGCGCACGCCGTTATGTTAGGAGGTTTGTTGGCAGGAGTCCAAGAAAGCCCCGGGGCGCAAATCCTATATCAGGGCCGGACGTTCAAGGTCTACCGCGGCATGGGTTCGTTGGGAGCGATGGTGCATGGCTCCAGCGAACGCTACCGTCAGGGCGGCCGGCGCGGCCCCGATAAGCTGGTGCCCGAGGGCGTCGAAGGACGAGTGCCGTTTAAGGGACAATTGGGCCCGTTCGTCTATCAACTGGTGGGCGGATTGCGGGCAG
>CAYMQL010000217.1:0-5194 GCA_964392255.1 uncultured Planctomycetaceae bacterium
TATCGCAATGTATTCACCCGCATGGGAGCGAGCAAGGAGGAATCCTATGCCAAGCAGCTTTCGGTTTACCGGCAGATTCTGGACTGCTTGCCGCAGGGTGTGCGGCTGATGGTTAAACTGCATCCATTAGCCGCTCGCTATCATGACCGCCGCGCTCATGAAGAACTCGCCAGGCAGGTGGATATCGATTTTACCGACGAATGGTACGGTCGCGTGTTCTGCAACTATCGACAGATTCTGTCCTTTGGCAGTAGTGCGCTTTTCGAAACGCTGCCCTTCAATCGGCAATTCTGGATTCTGACATTCCTCGGCAATGAACGTTCCAGTCTTTATGACCATCTACCGGGATTCTGCATCAACAGCGGACAACGTCTTCGTGAGGTGTTGCACAGCAACGCAACCCCGCAGATCACGACGGAAGCGGAGTTAAGATATTTAGAAGAACTGACGGCGCTGGCCGACGGCGCATGCGTGAAGCGAGCCATGGACTTGATCGACAAAACAATGAGCGAACGCCGGAACTAAAGATGCCTCCCAGCAGTTACCCAGGTCCCCGCATGGCTTTGTTCTTCTCCCATGGCGTTTCTTTGGAGGATTGGGACCGCCTTGGACTGTTCGACCGCGAGGCGGGCTATTATCAGGCGTTGGCCCCGAGCCTGAAGCAACTACTGTTTGTGACGTACGATCGTCCCGGACCGCATCTCGAACCGCTGTTGGATCGGCTGCGGCCGGTGCAAGCACTTTGGAATCGCTGGCGGCTGCCCTATCAGGTCTACGGGCTTGCGGCCCCGCTGCTGCACCGCAAAATGCTGCGCCATTGCGACATACTAAAAACGAACCAGCTCAGCGGCGCGTGGACCGCGGCGATCGCCGCACGCTTGTTTCGCAAGCCGCTGATCGTTCGCTGCGGATTCGTGGGTTCTCGGGCACGCGTCGAGGCGGGAGCCCGCGGGCTCCGTCATCGCTGCGGCATGTTTCTGGAGAAGTACTGTCTGAAAGCCGCCACGGTGATCTTTGTGGCCACGGAGAACGATCGCCACTATCTGTCGACGACCTACGGCGTTCCAGCCGATCGCTTTCGCATTATACCTACTCCCATCGACACCGATCTCTTTTGTCCTGATCGAATGGCGGCGCCAACACGCGGCAAGGTGGTGTACGTAGGGAGGCTGAGCGAAGAGAAGAACGTGTCGCTCTTGATCAACGCCTGCCGGAATGTGCCCGGGTTAAAGCTCGTGCTGGCCGGTTCGGGGCCGCTAGAGCCGGAGTTGCGCAAACAAGCGGAAGGCATCGGCGTTGAGTTCCTTGGCGCCGTACCAAATGGCAAATTGACGCCCCTTTTGAACAGCGCCGAGGTATTCGTGTTGTGCTCCCGCTACGAGGGTTGTCCCAAGGCGCTGCTGGAAGCGATGTCTTGCAGCGCGGCCGTGGTGGGGACGCGAGTCCGCGGAATCCGCGACGTGATTCGCGATCGCGAGAACGGTCTGCTTTGCGATGAAACGGCGGAATCGTTGGCCGCTGCAATTTCGGAATTGCTGGCAAGCGCCGCGCTACGGCGGCAGCTCGGCGAGGCCGCTCGGCGGCACATCGAGCAAAATTATTCCCAGACTGCCGTTCTGGCGGCCGAAATCCAAGTGCTTGATTCGCTGTTAAAAAGAGAAGGGACGCAGTAAATATGCAACGGCCAACATTGCCTTCTTACGCATCTGGTGCAGGGGCGTCGGCCCCGATGACGCCTCAAGCCGTCGGCATGATGCTGTTTGTGGGGATTTGCATGATGCTGGTCTCGTATTCGGAAGGACTGCGCTTTGGTCCCCATTTACCGCTGCGCACGATCCTCAGCGTCTTGTTGGTTCCGTCTGTCATTTTTATCACGCTGGCTCGAGGACAACGACTGGTTTGGCTGCCCATTGGTCGGTGGTTGTTCGCTTTCTGGGGCCTATTGATCCTGTGGATCGTCGTCTGCACCCTGGTAAAAGGCGACTCGTTGACCGGAGCGGCTCGCATGTTGGTGGGGCGTCAGTTTACGGCGTTCGCACTTACGCTCGGCGTCATTTGCTGCGCCCGGGGACACACGGGATTTCGATGGATGGTTATCATCGCCGCCGGATTGATTGCGATTTCTGCGTTTGTGGCCGTCATGCAATGGCTCGACATGTCGTGGGCGTGGCGGTTGCCGACGTTGCTGAACATGCCGATGGAGGCCGGCGAAGGCGAGATGGAAGGCTTCGAGACGTCCACGACGCTCGTCAGCGGCTTGTACGGCAACGCTTTTGGATGCAGCTATTATCTGGTCTTGGGCTTTGGGTTGTGGCTGCCGTTGCTATTGGATACTCGATGGCGGTTCATCGCCTTGCCGGCTCTCTTTACGGTGGCGATTGCCATCGTGATCGTGCAGGAGCGGTCAGCATGGGGCGCGGCGGTGGTGTGTGCGTTCGCCTTCTGTCTGACTACGTTTCGATATCTAAAAGGAAGGGTCCTGAGCGCGCTGTTGATGCTGGCAATCCTTGGCGCCGGCAGCTACGTCGGATTTCACTGGATCGCCCGGAAAACTCAGGGCGATGCACGATACTCGATCTACCGATTCCGAAGCACCTCGCTGGGCGGGCGCGACGTTGCGGCTCGCGACGCGATTGCTTTGGCGAGACGCTACCCCTTGTTCGGCACACCGTATCAGGATCGAATTGCGGGATCGAGCATGGGTGCCGCCGTCACGCCACACAATTTGTTCTTCAACTCCCTCTTATGGTACGGCGTCCCGGGCCTGTTGATCACCATTACCCTCATTAGCTTGCAGACCTGGATGGCTTGGACCCTGTGGAAGATTGCTTGGAAAGCGAGTGATTATTTTTCCGTCGGATGCGCCCTGGCGGTGGTCGCCTACATTATGAACAGTCAGTTCCACAACGCGAGCATTCTCAACGGGCACTATCCCGCGTGGTGGGCTACCGGGTTGTTGATCGCCGGTTTGCAGAATCATCGGGAAAGCCCGATCGCAAAAAAACGCTGATGACAGATAACCCGGACATTGTCGTCCCGGCCACGACGCAACACTCCGGCGGCGCGCCGCGGGTAAGCGTCGTGATGACCGTTTATAACGACGGCCCGTTCGTGGCCGAAGCGATCGAAAGCATATTGAACCAAAGTTGGACCGATTTCGAGTTGATCATCGTCGACGACGGCGCCATGGACGACAGCGTGGCCCGCGTGCAGGAGTTCCACGATCCTCGGATACGGTTGATACGTCAATCGAACGCCGGGCTGGCCGCCGCGTTGAACGCGGGAATTCGCCATGCCCGCGGCGAGTTGATCGCCCGGCAAGACGCCGACGATCGGTCGGTGCCGGAACGTTTTGCGCGACAGGTTGATTTTCTGCAAAAACATCCCGAGGTCGGGCTGGTCGGCTGCTCGGCCACGGTGATCGACGAACAAGGGCAGGAAGTTCGGCCGGCGAGGCTTCCCACCGACGATGCCGAATTGCAGCGGGCGCTGGTCAAAGGCGAAGGAAATCCCTTGATGCACGGCGCCGTGATGATGCGGAAGTCCGCGGTCGAAGCGGCGGGAATGTATCGCGTCGAGTTCCGACGCGCCCAGGACCTCGACCTGTGGCTGCGAATCGCCGAACGTTGGCAAGTGGCGAATTTGCCGGAAACGCTGTATGAGTGGCGGCGTCGGCGCACGTCGGTCGGCGCACAACATTGGATTCGGCATCACGACTACGCCCGGCTGGCGAGGTGGTGCGCCGTGCATCGCCGCCGCGGACGCCCGGAGCCGGAGTTGGACGTTCGCCTAGTCGCGCGCGACTGGTTCACGCGGCTGACCGAGCCGCTGCGCGTGGTCCGCGATCCCGATCTTGCGTACGAGATGATGACGGCGCAGGAATTGTTTTTGCAGGGTCGCGGCGCGGCGGCGCGGCCGATCCTGTATCGGCTGATTCGCCGCAGCCCCGTGACGCTCTACGTTTGGCTGCTGTTGTTGCTGACGTATTTGCCCGCACGCGCGGCCAGCGGATTGTGGCGCGGGCTGCGGTCCGTCTATCGAGCAGGGACATGGAAACGCTAGCACAAATCTCCCGCATTTGATCAAACTTGCGAATTCTCTACGTCACCGCGGGATTGCCGTTTGGAATGGAAGAGACTTTTATCATTCCTGAATTGCGGGAGATGCTGCGCCGCGGCCATGAGGTATTGATTGTGCCGCGGCACGCGCCGAACGTCGCCGCGAAAAGCAATGCTCCTGACTTGCAGGCATACGCCCAGGGCGAACCGCTGATCTCGCCGAAGATTCTGGCCGGCGCGTTGGCGGAAACGATATCCCATCCCCTGCGGATATTGCAGGCCGTCGGCGCGGCGTTATGCACCCGCAATCTCTCGGCGGCGGCTCGCAATTTGGTCGTGCTGCCCAAAAGCTTCTGGCTGGCGAGGCTCGCGCGCAACTGGCAGGCGGATCACATCCACGCCCATTGGGCCTCGACCATGGCGACGATGGCCATGACCGCCGGCAGTCTGTCGGGCATTCCGTGGAGTATCACGGCCCACCGCGGTGACATCGTCAGCAACAATTTGCTGGCGACGAAACTCCAAAAAGCCGCCTTCGTGCGATTCATCTCCGAAAGCGGCAAGGCGTTGGCTCATTCACGCGGTATGGCTACCGACAATGCGAAAGTGTGCATTATCCACATGGGCGCCGTCTTGCCCCCGTGGCGCGAACGCCGCCCGTCGACAAACGTCGGACACATTGTGTGCCCCGCCCACCTGGAACCGGTCAAGGGCCATCGCTATCTGCTCGAAGCGGTCGCACTGCTGAAACAACGAGGCGTCGATTGTTCGTTGACGATCGCCGGAATGGGAGTCCTGGGCGACGAATTGCGCAGCATGGCGGCCTCGCTTTCCATCGACGACCGGGTTCAGTTCGCCGGACAGATTCCGCACGAGGAGTTGCTCCGACAGTACGACGACGGCACGGTGGGCATGGTCGTCTTGCCGAGCGTCGACCTCGGCGGCGGACTGCACGAAGGCATCCCCGTCGCATTGATCGAGGCGATGGCCTACGGCATTCCCGTCGTTTCGACCGAAACCGGCGGAGTGCCCGAGCTGCTTCGCGACGGGGCCGGCATGTTGGTCGCCGCCGGCGATTCGGTTGCGCTTGCCGACGCCATCCAGCGGTTCATTCACGACCGCGACTTATGTAATCG
>CAYMQL010000218.1:0-5186 GCA_964392255.1 uncultured Planctomycetaceae bacterium
ATAAGCATGTCCACACTTTTTCAACCCCCAGGTACGCTTCCGCCGGATGAACCCTATTTTTGTCCTATAGCGGGCAACTCCGTCGGATTTTGGGTGAGGTGCAACGATGTCGGCTCCGGCTGCTAAGATACTGCTGATCTATCCCCCTTCGCGAACGCAGAGCCATTACAGTTGCCCTATGGGGCTTCTGATGTTGGGGGCGGTTCTGGAAAAAGCAGGCTACCAGGTGCATCTGTTGGATGCGAACGCGGCCCGGCGTCGTCTGACGACGGAACAGATCGTCGAGATCGCCGCGGCGCTGCGGCCCGACGTGATTGGGATTACACTGGTCACTCCGATTGTGAAAGAGGCGTATCGGCTGGCCGGCGCGTTGCGCGGCTGCGGCGCGAAGCTGATGGCCGGCGGGCCGCACGCCACGTTGCTGCCCGAGGAACCGTTGGACCACGGTTTCGACGCCGTGGTGGTGGGCGAGGGCGAGTTGAGCGTTGCCGAGGCCGTCGAGGCGATACTGGGCCGGAGGCCGAGGGAATCGGTCAAGGGATTCGTCTATCGCGGGCAGGACGGCCAAGTGCGTCGCAACGATCCGCGGCCGCCGGTGGCCGACTTGGACACGCTGCCGGCGCCGGCGCGGCACATGGTCAACGCGGCCGACTTCGGCCCGCCGGACAACATGGATCTGCACGCTCATATATTTACGTCGCGGGGCTGCCCTGCACGATGCGCGTACTGTGCCGGCGCGTTGTTTGGGAAGAAATTCCGATTCCGTTCGGCCGACAGCGTGGTCGACGAGATGATCGCACTGCATCGCGAGTATGGGACCCGGCATTTCTACTTTGTCGACGACGCGATGACGATGGACCGCGCGCGGATGAAGCGAATTTGCGACCGGCTGATCGACGAGCGGCTCGGTTTCACTTGGAACATGATGACGCGGATCGACACAGTCGACGAGGAATTGCTTTCGATGGCGGCCCGGGCGGGCTGCAAGCAAATAGAATACGGCATCGAGAGCGGCAACCCGGAGACGCTCAAAAAGATCCACAAGCCGCATACGGCCGAGATGGTCCGGCGCATTGTGCCGCTGACTTGCCGCTACGGCATCCGGCCTGTGGGCTTTTTCATTCTCGGCTTTCCCTGGGAGGATCCGCAGTCGACCGACGCGACGCTTCAACTGATGCGCGATCTGTCGCCGTACATCATATTCGAGCCGGCGATTGCCTCGATTCTGGTTCCGTTTCCCGGCACCGAGCTTTATGACCGCTACAAGGATCAGTACGGATTCGACCATTGGTGGACCAGCGAGGATCGCAACTACGACGCGCCGCGAATCGACACGCATCCGTTTTATCAGACGGTGATGTATCGGCTTGGCATGGTGTTGGACGCCGACTTTTTCCGCTACACCCCGGAAATGAAGGCGAAGATTCACGAGGTATTCCGGTTCATGTACGCCAGTAATTCTCGGCGGCGCGGCTTTCTGTTTCGCGCGGTCGCGTTGTCGGCCATCGATCTATCGCGGAGCCTCGACGCGGTTTCGCCCCGGCTGGAGCGGTTGGTGTTCAAGGCGCCGCTGCGGATTCGGCAAACGATTAACAGTCTTCGGGGTTACGGGTCGGCGTGAGCGGAGTTTTCCGTTTTGACCCCACATTTCTCACCGCGCGTCCGGTTGTAGGTCGCACGCCTCCGCCGCTGGGGGTCCCGTGTTGCTTTGAGCTTCCTTGTCATCCATGCCTTCGCCGACCAACGCTGCTTCACGGCATACTGAGAAATACGGGCAAGAACCGCCGGTATTTTTTGCCTCGCCCGGGCAGTGTTAAAAAATCTCGTATGCACGGTTGCCAGCCCTTCAGGCGGCGTCTATACTGACGAGATTCTGTCGGCGGCGGTCGGCCGGCGCCTTTTCAACAGTCAAGCCTCGCGAGGACAAGATGAGCGCACCCGCAAGTGAAGAAACCAAATTGACGTCGGGCCAGTGGATGGTGTTGGCGGCGGCCTTTCTGGGGTGGATGTTCGACGGACTGGAAATGGGGCTGTTTCCGATTGTCGCCCGCCCCGCCCTGCAAGACATGCTGGGCGTCGTGGGCGACGCTCAGGTGGGCCAGTGGAACGGCTATCTGGTGGCCGCCTTCATGATCGGGGCCGCCGGCGGCGGATTGCTCTTCGGCTGGTTGGGCGACAAGATCGGCCGCGTGCGAACGATGGCCATGTGTATTTTCATCTACTCCGTTTTTACCGGTGTGTGCTACTTTGCGGCGCAGCCCTGGCAACTTGGCCTTTTCCGATTTGTGGCCGCGCTCGGCATGGGCGGTCAATGGGCGCTGGGGGTTGCCTTGGTGATGGAGTGTTGGCCCGAGCGGTATCGTCCGACGCTGGCCGGGGTGATCGGGGCGGCGTCGAACGTCGGCTTTCTGTTGATTTCCATCGTTGCGATGTTTTACGCCGTCACGACGGAAACCTGGCGCACCATGTTGCTTGTGGGGGCCGCGCCGGGATTGCTCGCGTTGTTTGTCATCGTCTTTGTCCCCGAGTCGCAGCGATGGAAGGCATCGGTCGGCCATGGCCGAACCACTCCGATCCGCGACATCTTCACCCCGCCGCTGTTGTCGCGGACCCTTGTGGCGATTGCGTTGACCTCGGTTGCGCTGATCGCCACGTGGGGCGCGGTTTCAGGTTTTCTGCCGTTGTGGGCCGACCAGCTTGGCGGTCCGAACCAGCCGCACGCCAAGGCCCAGGTTCAGTTTATGATTTCGATCGGGGCGATTGCCGGCTGCCTGCTGGGGTCGTGGCTGGGCCACGTCGCGGGCCGACGTTGGGCCTATTTCTTCCTATGTTTACTCTCGCTCGGTTCGTGCGCCTATTTGTTCCGAGGCCTCGATGCGTTCGACGCGCAATTCCTGATTCTTTCGGCCGTGGTCGGCACGATTACGGCGGCTTTTTACGGGCTGTTTCCGCTTTATCTGCCCGAGTTGTTCCCGACGCACGCCCGAGCGACGGGCCAGGGCCTGACCTTCAACTTTGGGCGCATTCTGGCGGCTTTCGGGGCCGTGACGACCGGGCAGTTGGTGGCCGTTTTCCACGGCAGCTACGCCACCGCATGCGCTACGATTACGCTGGTCTATGTGATCGGCATGATCGTCGTTTGGTTCGGGCCCGAGACCAAGGGAAAGCCGTTGCCTGATTAGGATTCGCGCGATGGCCTATTCCCGACCGTGGATGTGCGCCGGGCTCGCGCTGATGGCCGCCGGAGCGATTCTGCTCTGGCAGCAATCGCGGCAACCCGCCGCAGAGGCTGCGCCGCCGAAGGCCGTCGCCGATTCCGGCCGGTGGAAAGACCTTTTCGACGGCAAATCACTGGCCGGCTGGAAGGCATCGGACTTCGCCGGCAAGGGCAAAATCGAGGTCCGAAACGGCGAAATCGTCATCGACGGCAGCGACTACATGGCCGGCATCGCCTGGACCGGCGAGCCCCCGCGAAACAACTACGAGATCGAGCTGGAGGGCATGCGCCGCGAGGGCTTCGATTTCTTCTGCACCACGACCTTTCCGGTCGGCAAGGATTACTGTTCGCTCGTCGTGGGCGGCTGGGGCGGCCGGTTGGTCGGGCTTTCGAGCATCGACGGCGCCGACGCCTCGGAAAACGACTCGTCGACCAGCGTGAAATTCCAAAATCAGCGGTGGTATAAAGTTCGCCTCCGCGTGAGCGACGCCGCAATCACGGTGTGGATCAACGGCAAAAAAATCATCAACCAACCGCGCGCCGATCACCAGTTCAGCATTCGCATGGAAGTCGAGCCGAGCCGTCCGCTGGGCATCGCCGCATGGTACACCCAAGGCGCGGTGCGCAACATTCGCCTGCGCCGTCTTGATCCGGGGGAGCTATGAACGACCCAACGCTCGACGTTCTGGCCGTCGGGGCGCATCCCGACGACATTGAAATCGCCTGCGGCGGCACGCTGGCCCGGCTGGTCGAGCAGGGCTATCGCGTGGGCATCGTCGATCTGACCGACGGCGAGCCGACGCCCGGCTCGACGGGGCCGGAAATGCGTTTGGCCGAAGCGCGGCGCGCGGCCGACGTGCTTGGGGTCGCGCAGCGGACCACGCTCGCGCTGCCCAACCGCCGGCTGTTCGATTCGTTCGAGGCCCGGGTCGCTTTGGCCGTGGAAATTCGCCGCCATCGGCCGCGGTTGGTCATTGGGCTGGGCGGCAAGACGCCCGCGGCTTCGCCCGACCATTACCAAGCGTCGTTGATCATCGAGGCGGCCGTTTTCTACTCGAAGCTCACGAAATGGGACGAGCATTTCGGCGGGCTGCCGCCGTATACCGTGCCGCATCGGCTCGAGTGCTTTTTGGCGTTCCACATGCTTTCGCCGGTCGATCGCGGCGCCATGGTGGTCGACATCAGCGACACGCTCGAAAAGAAGATTGCGGCCATCGCCTGCTATGCCAGCCAGTTCCCGCCGACGAAGGCTCAGAGCCTCGTCCATTTTCGCGCCGTGGCGGTGCAGCAGGGCGCGGCCGCGGGTTTCGCAGCCGGAGAGTTGCTGGCCAACCCAACCGCCTGGGGCACACGCGATCTGATGGGCCTGCTGTTCGGCCCGCGCGATTGAGTTGCATCATCGGCGGCCGACAGCGTTCCAGCGTTGTAGAGCCCAGCTAATCGCTGCCGCTGCGGCCAAAGCGACCGCGGGCATTAAAGGCGCTCGCATCCGCATGTCGGTCCAATAGACGGTGTGGACGGCCGTCAGGCAAATGACCAACAACAGGCACCAGAGGAAAGGCGGAAGGTGGAGGACAGAGGGCGGAAGGCGGAGGGACGCATCTCGTTCGCTCTCCCTTTGGGAGAGGGCTAGGGTGAGAGCGGGATTTGTGCTGCGGCCTGCGGCAAGCCAATAGAAGACAATGCAGCCGATCCCCAAGAGGGCCAGCGGCAATTCGGCCGCATACCAGATGCCCACGGCGTAGCGCGCCGCCCGGCGCAGCGAGCCTTCGTCGGGCGTCACTTGATGGGGCAGCGGCGACCAGAGCCGGCCCATGCGAACCAGACACGCATAAACGAATGCCCCCGGCCGACGGCGGATGTTTTGCAGTGCTTCGGCGTAGGCCAGACGGTCGGCCTCGACTTCGCCTCGCGGTTTGCGCTGTTGCCATGCGGCGTTGAAGCGGTCGGCCCGCCAAACGTCGCCCCA
>CAYMQL010000219.1:0-1099 GCA_964392255.1 uncultured Planctomycetaceae bacterium
GCGGCCGATTCGAGACCGTTGCGGTTCAAGTCCTTGCAGGTCAAATGCAGGACCACGCGGTCGCGCTGGGCGGCGACCAGTCCGCCGAACCAGTCGGGCGGCAGCATCGGCCCGCCGCCGGGATTGTCGGTGATCGAAATCCAACCGATTCGCGGGTCGGCCAGCAAATCGCGGGCGAACGAGGCCAGATTGCCCGGCGCATCGACCGGCTCGAGCCCGCGCGTACTGACGACCTCCGCGCCGTAATAGAACCGGCCGGAAGCGAACATCTCCCGGAATTGGACGTTTTCGTGCGAAGGAATCACGGCCGTGCCGCCTACGTCAGTTTTCTGGCCAAAGCAACCGCCGTGCTGGCGTTGTCGCTGTAGCCGTCGGCGCCGATTTCGTCGGCATATTGCTGCGTGATCGGCGCGCCGCCGATGATGACCTTTGTCGACCGCCGAATGCCGGCCGTTTCCAAGGCTTGAATGACGTTCTTCATCATCGTCATCGTCGTGGTCAGCAGCGCGGAAAGCGCGACAATCGTGCCGTCTTTTTCTTTCGCCGCTTCAACGAATCGCTCGGGCGGAACGTCGACGCCGAGATCGACCACCTCGAATCCGCCGCCTTCGAGCATCGAAGCCACGAGATTTTTGCCGATATCGTGCAAGTCGCCCTGCACGGTGCCGATCACCACGCGGCCGACCGGCTCGGCGCCCGCCGCCGCCAGCAGCGGCGTGATCAGTTCGAGCGAAGTTTTCATGGCCCGGGCGGCGATGAGCAGCTCGGGCACGAAATACTCGTTGCACTCGAACCGCTTGCCCACCTCGTCCATGGCCGGGATCATGTACTTTTGCACCAACTCGCTTGCGTTGGCGTTGGCCGCGATGGCGGCCTTAGTGACTTCCTCGGCCTTTTTGGCGTTGCCGGTCAGAATGGCGTCGTACAGTTCCGAATAGTCGGACATCTGGAGCACTCCCTGGATTGAGCCAAAGGCGAAAATAGCCGGATACTTACACAAACCATTTATGATAACATCCGAACGGCACCCTGCCAGCCCCCCCCTGAAGATCGGAAAGAATCGTCTTGCAGACGGTCTCGCGGACGATCGGGCCGCCGG
>CAYMQL010000219.1:1109-1627 GCA_964392255.1 uncultured Planctomycetaceae bacterium
CACGTCCACGAACGCGCCCCAGGGCTCGTCGTGAGGGTGGAACCGCTGCATGAATCGGGCGTAGCAATAGACGCAGCCGTGGGTGCAGCCCGTGTAGCAGTTCAGCGAGTAGCCGCCCAGACCGCTGCGGTTGAGAATCGTCTTGCAGACGGTCTCGCGGACGATCGGGCCGCCGGATTCCATTAGTCCCCCAAGCTGACGCCCAGCGCCCGCGCCGTTCGCACAAAGCCGCCCTTCAAGGGCACCGTCTTCAACCGGCCGATCGCTTCGGTAATTTTCACCGAGCCGACGTGCGAACCCTTGTGGGCGACCATGTATCCATATTTTTCGTCGGCGATCAGATCGACCGCCTCGGAGCCGAAAATGGAGCACAGAGCGCGGTCGACGTTGGTCGGGCAGCCGCCCCGTTGCAGGTGCCCCAGGACGCAAACGCGGGCCTCTTTGCCGGTCCGCCTTTCGACTTCCGCGGCCACCGTCGCTGCGATCCGGCCGCGGCTCCTGGTCCTCGACCCGCTGGT
>CAYMQL010000219.1:1637-5182 GCA_964392255.1 uncultured Planctomycetaceae bacterium
CGATGCCGCCGAGTCGGGCTTCGCGGTTGGCCGCCTGCTGGGCCGACGTGACGAACTCGCCGCCTTTTTCCTGGGCGCCCTCCGCCGCAACGATCAGCGTGTAGTGCTTATCCATCTGCTCGCGATCGTGAATCTGGGCGCAAATGCTCTCGTAGGTGAATGGGATTTCCGGAATGAGAATTACGTCGGCGCCGCCCGCGACTCCGGCGTAAAGGGCGATCCAGCCGGCGTATCGCCCCATGACTTCCAGCACCATGACGCGATTGTGGCTTTCGGCCGTCGTGTGAAGCCGATCGAGCGCGTCGGTAGCGCAGGCCACGGCCGAGTCGAAGCCGAAGGTAAACACGGTCGCCTCGAGATCGTTGTCGATGGTCTTGGGCACGCCGACCAAAGGGATGCCGGCCTCGAAAAGTTGTTGGGCGATGCTCAGCGTGCCGTCGCCGCCGATGACGACCAGGGCGCGGACGTTGAGTTTTTGCATGCCCGCCTTCACGCGGTCGAGCAACTCGTTCGGCAGGCGGCGGCTTTCGCCGTGGCCCACCTTGGCCGAGAATTGGCCTCGATTGGCCGTGCCGAGAATAGTGCCGCCGCGCGTGAGCATGGCCCCGAGCTTCTGGTAGTCGAGTTCCATGATGCGCTGCGGATCGAGAATGCCGTCGAAGCTGCCGAGAAAACCGACCGTTTCCCAGCCGCGTTTGGCGGCCGCTTTCGCCACGGCGCGAATCACGGCGTTCAGCCCGGGACAGTCGCCGCCGCCGGTCACAATGCCAATGCGTTCTTTCATCATGGTTCCTCTGCGGCACCCGTCGGGCTCAACGGTTTCGAAAACAACTCGCCGACCGATCGGCCGGCGCAGTTCCTTAAAGCCGATACGACTGCAATTATAGCGGGCCGCCTCGCCCGCTCAATACGCGAAGTCCGCTGGGTGCAGTAACGGATTTTGCCCATCTTGGCCATTAGGCATTACTGCGTCGTGCTGTCACGGGATTTGCGGCGGCTTTTTAGCGGAATATCCGCCAACGTTCGGGCGGCCAGTAGATGTGGGTGGCAACGCCGATGATGTGCGAACTCGGAACCGCGTAGGGCGGATGCCCCGGCGCGCCCTGCTGCCATAGGCGAGAGTCTTTAGACCGGGATGAGAAATCGCCCAAGACGAAGTATTCGTCCGGACCTAGGCGGGCTGGCTGAGCTTCGCTGCCCCAAAGGGCGCCAGACCATCGCTCTATGTGATCGAGGTACTCGATTCCTTTGCAGCAGTCAGGCGGCGTTTTTTTCTCTCCATTGATCCACACGCTGCCGTTGCGAATGACAACCGTTTCGCCCGGCAGGCCTATCAGGCGAAAACAATAGTTGATCTCTGCGTTCTCTGGCCAGCGAAAGACGATAATGTCCCATCGCTTTGGGCAAAGAAGTTTGTTGACGACCAGCCGATCGCCCGGATGCTCCTCGCGTGGTGGATTGGCAATTTCACACGATCGAAGCTCCCTGCTGCAAATCATCAAGACGGGGTTCTGGAACGGCATCCCACGATTTGGTTCGGGACCCGAAAAGGCCGGACTTCCACAGCGTGGACATGGCGCCTCCCAATGTTGCCCAATGATGGTCGGAGCCATCGCGTTCGTGGGAATCTTAAATGCTTCAAACAGATAAGGGCGAATGCCGAATGCTGCGATCAACGCAAAACCCACCTCGGGGATCAGAGTAGGCAACCAAGCCAAGGTTGCCCGCCATAGGCTTGTCTTGAAAACCTTCGCAATGGCCCACCACATCAATCCCAACAAAATTGCGAGCTGCATCGCCGCGATGAGGATGGACTGCCAAAGGTCGGATACATGAACCCGATCTAGTATGGCTATGGGAAGCAAGGCCAGGAGGTTAACCGCGACAACTACGATTGTCGCCCAAAGCGCACGGCGAAAAGTCACATTGGGGATTCTGGCCCAACGGCTGCCAAGGAATAGAAAGAACGCGTTGAAGCCATACTCCACGACGAGCAGGACTGAGAACGTTCCGACAAGAAGAGCGGTGGTAGCCATAATTCCCTACGCCGCGTCGAACAATTCGATACGAAGTTCTGGGCACCGCAGAAAATCCCGGTCGGCCGTCCAGAACTCCGAGGCGCCGGCCAGAACCGCCGTGGCGGCGTGAATGGCGTCGGACGCCTTCAGCCCAAATGCGGCTCGATACTCCGTTGCCCGTTCAATCACCGCAGCATCAATCTCTGCAATCAACACTTCCTGAGTGTCGAAGAACCCGTCGTAGAGGTCTAATAAATGTTTCTGGCCCTCTCGCAAGGGTTTGCAACGACATTCCAGTCGGCTCAACCGCGAAGTAATCACCGCTTTGCTCTGCAAGCGTATCTGGCTCAGACGAGACTCGATCGGCAATCGCAGCCGATCCATTCCCTCAATCAAACGGATGAGAATCCCGGAGTCTGCGTAGATCATCGCTTCTTACCAAGCCTCGCGCTCTTTGCGGACTTGGGCGTCGATATCCTCCGCAGAACGCAACTGAGGAGCTTTGCCAAAGAACTCGAACATAGACTTGCCCTGGGGAGCCTGCCGAGCCGTGCCTGCGGGATAAACGATCAATTCGGCCGGGCCCTCCAGATCGGGCATCGGTTCGTCAGAAATGAATTGCCTCTCGGCAATCTTTCCGTAAATGACGACGGCTGTATCCATGATTCCACCTCGCGCGCAAGTGCTTTAACGATTCTAGGCCGTGGAGGCTGCGCGGTCAAGGATGTTTGTCGGCCCGCAATGGTGCAGCGTGGTTCTAACCGCGATCATTACCCCATCGTCCGGCGAAGGCTCTTGGCGGCTTCGACCATGTTGCGCAGCGAGGCGTGAACCTCGGGCCAGCCGCGGGTCTTCAGGCCGCAGTCGGGATTGACCCAAAGCCGGTCGGCCGGAATCGCCCGCAGCGCTTTGCGCAGACGGCCCATGATTTCTTCCGTCTCGGGCACGCGCGGGCTGTGGATGTCGTAGACGCCGGGGCCGATTTCGTTCGGATACTTGAACTTCGTGAAGGCGTCCAACAATTCCATGTCGGAACGCGAGGCCTCGATCGAGATGACGTCGGCGTCGAGCGCGGCGATCGACTCGATGATGTCGTTGAACTCGGAGTAGCACATGTGCGTGTGGATTTGCGTCTCGTCGCCGACGCCGGTCGAGGCCAGCAGAAAGGCGTCGACGGCCCAGCGCAGATACTCGGCCCAGCCCGACCGACGCAGCGGCATCGCCTCGCGCAGGGCGGGCTCGTCGATCTGGATGACGCAGACGCCGGCCGCCTCCAGATCGGCCACTTCGTCGCGGATGGCCAGAGCAAGCTGGAAGGCGGTGTCGAGCCGCGGTTGGTCGTCGCGGACGAACGACCACTGCAAAATGGTGATCGGTCCGGTCAACATGCCCTTCATCGGCCGCGTGGTGAGCGATTTTGCGTACTGCGACCAGTGGACCGTCATGGGGCCGCGGCGCGAAACGTCGCCGAAAATGATCGGCGGCTTCACGCAGCGCGTGCCGAAGCTTTGGACCCAGCCGTGGGCC
>CAYMQL010000220.1:0-3862 GCA_964392255.1 uncultured Planctomycetaceae bacterium
CGTTTCTGGGCGAGATTTTGGCGGCCGGCATGGCGCGGATTTCCGACGGGCCCGACGCCGCCGCCCAAGCCATGCAAGAGGCCGGCGAGGAGGCCAATCTGAAACTCGAACAACGCAACGGCTACGTGGCGCTGATCGCGCAGATCGCGCCGATGTTCGGTCTGTTGGGCACCGTCGACGGCATGGTCATGGCCTTCGACGCCATCGCCCGCAGCAACGTCACCCCCAAGCCGTCTGAATTGGCCCAGGGCATCGGCACGGCCCTGGTGACGACGATCGTCGGCCTCTGGATCGCCATTCCGAACATCGCGTTCTATCATTTCATCCGCAATCGGACGACGCGGTTGGTGTTGGAGATCAGCCTGATCAGCAACAAACTGATGAGCCGGTTCGTCAGCCCCTCGGCGCCGGCGAAAAAGAGCTGAAATTGCGACATTGTTTACCTGATTCTCAATAAACGGATATTTTTTCGATCGGCTCATGCGATACAAGAACCGACAATCGTACAGCAGCGAGCCGGACATGACGCCGATGATCGACTGCACGTTCCAGTTGGTCATTTTCTTTCTGCTGACGCTGAATTTTTCGTCGGACGAGCAGAGCGAGTTGATCCGGCTGCCGTTGAGCGAGGTGGCCAAGCCGGTCGAAGGCAGCGTCGAGACGCCGATCACGGTTCAGGTGCTCAGCGCCGGGTCGGTGCTTTTCGGCGGCGACCTGATGACGCCCGACGAACTGCGAATGCCATTGCGGCGCGAACGCGAAATGATCAAAAACGTGCTTGGGCGCAACGTTAAAAACGCCACCGTGGTGATTCGCGCCGACCGCGACGCGCCCGCCGGAATCGTGCAAGAGGTCATCGGCATCTGCCAATCGGCGGAATTCGAGAAATTCGACCTGCGGGCGAAGTGGAAGCAGCCATGAAAATCGCAACCGCCGCTCGGCCTGAAACTCTGAAGATGAACATGACGCCGATGATCGACGTCTGTTTTCAGTTGATCATTTTCTTCATGCTTTCGCTGCGGCTCTACTCGCCCGAGGGCGATTTCGCCGTCAAAATGCCGCTGGCGTCGCCCCAGCAAAGCCTGCCCGAGGAATCCGAGACGCTGCCGGTCAGAATTCGGCTTCGGGCCGACGCCCAAGGCAACCTGGCCTCGATCGAAATGGGCCAGCGGCAACTCGCCTCGTTCGAGCAGTTGCACCGCGAGATTCGCGAACTGTGCGGCCCCGTATCGTCGGCCGGCCGCCCCGAGGTCGAGCTCGACTGCGACTACAATCTGAAGTATGAATACGTGATCGACGCGCTTTCGGCCGTCTCGGGCTATCTGGCCGACGACCGGCAGACGGTCGTTCGCATGATCGAGAAGCTGCGGTTCGCTCCGCCGCGGAAGTAAACGCCCCCTCGACTGCCCAAAGCGTTTCAGGGATAGGGTGCGTTTTCATTCCATTACACGGTCTTCACACGATAGCCCGCCGACCGGACGGCCGCAACCAGTTCATCGCGTTGGACTCTCTCGCCGGCGACGACGGCCAGACCGGTCGCAAGGTTCACCTGCACCGTGGTCACGCCTCGGCATTGGCTCAGGGCATGGGTCACTGCGGCGACGCAATGGCTGCACGTCATGCCTTCGACCGTCAATTCGAGGCGCTCGCGCGGTTCTGGCCCATTGTTCGTCTCCGCCGATGCCGCGGAATATTCTGCCGCGGAACTCGGTTTCGCCAGATACGAAATGGCGAAAACCAATAACAATAAAACGCTCCAAATCGTCGGGCTCCATCCGGCGGCCATCGCCTCATGGGCGTGCCCGACCGCGTGCGGCGCGACGCTTTCGATGGAGGGAAAGAGCCAATCGAGCGTCAATCCCCCGCCGACGGCGCTGAGAACAATCGTCAGCAGATACAGGAAGGCTGTCCGCCCGCCTAGCAATTTCCAAACCGTCGTAATCGTGGCTGCGTTCGTGGCGGGGCCGGCCACCAGAAACGCCAGCGCCGCCCCCGGCGACGCGCCCAGGTGGATCAGTCCCGCGGCAATGGGCACCGACGCCGACGTGCAAACGTAGATCGGAACGCTCAGGGCCATCAGGAGCAAAATCGCGACGATTCCGCCGCCAAGATACGGCTGCCACTGATTCTGCGGCACCAGCGCGCCGATCGCCCCGGCAATGAACGCTCCGGCCAATAGCGGCAAGGCGATGTCGCGCGGCAGAACGACGAAACCGTATTCCAAAACGCGCCGAACGACGTTGCGCCGCTGCCGGCCCGCACAACAACTCTCGGAACACGCGGTTGCTCCCGGATTGCCCGCTGCGCTGTCGCGTTCGGCCGGACCGAACAGCATGACCAGCAAACCGCCCAGCAGTCCCATCACGAGCGCTGCCGCGGCCGCGAATAGGGCGAACGTCAACCCCAGCAGGCCGTAGGTAATCGCGATGCAATCGACGCCCGTCTGCGGAGTCGAAAGCAGAAACGACGTTACGGCGGCGCGGTTTGCGCCGTGGCGGCGAAACGACGCCGACACCGGAAGCACTCCGCACGAACACAGCGGCATTGGCATGCCCAACAGCGTCGCCTTCAGCGCGGGCGCGAACCCGCGGCCGCTCAAATGCCGCCCGACCATTTCCGGCGGAATGCAGACCGAGAGGACGCCGGCCATCAGAAAGCCGAACAGCAGATACGGAGCCATCTGGCCCAGCACGGCCCAGCTTTCCCGCAGGATGTCCGCCAGAAGTTCCCACATCGGATTATGTCGCGTGTTTGGCCAAATAGGCGGCGACGCCCTCGGAGGTCGGCTTCATCGCCTCCTCGCCCTCGTGCCAGTTGGCCGGACAAACGTCGCCGTGTTCTTCGTGGAATCGCAGTGCGTCGAGCACGCGCAACGCCTCGTCGACGCTGCGGCCGATCGGTAAATCATTGATCAGGGCATGGCGGACAACGCCCTGCCGATCGATCAAAAACAGCCCGCGCAACGCGACCCCGCCCTCCAACAGCACGCCGAAATTGCGTGAGATGCTCTTGTCCAGATCGGAGACCAACGGGTACTTGATCGGCCCGATGCCGCCCTGATTGCGGGGCGTGTTTTTCCACGCCAGGTGCGTAAAGTGCGAGTCGACCGACGCGCCGATCACTTGGGCGTTCCGCCGCTCGAACTCCGACAGCGCTGCGTCGAACGCGACGATCTCCGAAGGACAAACGAACGTGAAATCCAACGGATAGAAAAACAGCACAACGTATTTGCCGCGATACGACGAAAGCTGCAAGTCGGCGAACGCGCCGTTGGGCATCACCGCCGTTGCGGTAAAATCGGGGGCTTCCTTGGTCACGAGGGTACACATAGTCAATCGCTCCTTGAAAGGTTCAAGTGGGTTGTTCAGGGCCGTCGCCCTTTTCCTTTATCCTGCAACGCGGACAAACGCCGAAGAACTCGGTGCGGCATCCGAGAATCTCGTAGCCGCCCCAATCATTCGGTTCAAATTGCGAAAGGTCAAGCGGCGGCGCAAAAACATCGTCCATCCGGCCGCAGCGGACGCATCGCACATGGGCGTGGGGCTGCGCGTTTCCGTCGAATCGAGCCTCGCCCGAGGCGCAATCCAGCTTCTGAATTCGGCCGCTCCGCAACAAAAATTCGAGGTTGCGATACACTGTTCCCAAGCTGATTTTCGGCAGCCGACGACGGACCAGTTCATAGACATGGGCGGCGGTCGGGTGCATCGTCGCATGCTGGAGCTCTTCCAGAATCACGCGCCGTTGCCGCGTTGAGCGTTGTGTTCGACCAAAAACCATGCTCAATTCCCTTAGTAACAATAACTATTAATGTTGAAATGCGAAAAACAACCCCACTTTTGGCGTTATCCGCCGGTTTTTGAAC
>CAYMQL010000220.1:3872-5173 GCA_964392255.1 uncultured Planctomycetaceae bacterium
TGAACATAACCGGCCGGATTTTAAGCTTAGGCGGCGATTCAACCGGGGTGCGATTATGATCGAAATGGTTGGTTGAGCGGCCGACGGAACGTCGGCCAGGAGAGAATATCACCGCGGCCGACGTGCCGTCGGCCGCTAAACCCAAACCGCCGAAATTTTCAGTGCAATAGCCGGTGACAAGTGGACCAACGATGGGCGCATGTCTACAGCATTGCCGATTCCTTCAGAGTGATGCCCTTGAGCATCATTTTCAGCGCTTCGGCGTTGGGGGCGGCCTCAAAAGCCGTTTCGCGGGCGATCATGTCGCGCCGGACCAGATCGCACAGACTCATCGAGAAGTCCTGCATGCCCTCGTCCTTGCCGATGCGGATGGCGTCGGGCAGTTTGTCGTCCTCTTCGGCCAGCAGCAGTTTGCGGACCGTGGGCGAGAAGAGCATCAGTTCGCAGGCCGGCACGCGCGACACGCCCGGCTTGACTGAAGGCAGCAGCATTTGGGCGATGACGGCTTTCACGTTAAAAACCATCGCGCTTCGCAGGGCCGCGTGCAGTTCGCGCGGGAACAAGTCGAGAATGCGGCCGATCGTGCTCGGCGCGGTCGAGGCGTGGATCGTGCCGAACACCAAGTGTCCGGTCTCGGCCGCCTGGATCGCGGTTTCGAAGCTCTCGCGGTCGCGCATTTCGCCCACCAGCATGACGTCCGGGTCCTCGCGCACGCCGTGCCTCATGCCGACGGCGAAGTTTCTTACGTCGGTGCCGATTTCGCGCTGGTTGATCAGGCACTTGTCGTCGGTGAAGGTGAACTCGACCGGGTCTTCAAGCGTCAATACGTGTTTGCAGTAGCGGTGGTTGATCCAATCGAGCATCGAGGCGATCGTGGTGCTCTTGCCCGAGCCGGTCGTGCCGGCCACAAGAATCATGCCCTGGCTGAACTTGCACAGCTCGGCCAGCGCCGGCGGAAGATGCAGATGCTCGAAGTCGGGGATGACCAGATCTCCGCGCCGGGCGACCAGCCCGACGTGGCCGGACTGCTGCAAGGCGTTGATGCGGAATCGCCAATGCTTGCCGTCGATGTCCAAGGTGTAGGCGAAGTCGACGCCGCCCTCGTCTTTGAACAGATTCCAGCGGCGTTCTTCCATGTCGAGCAGCGGGAAGACGAAGCGGCCCATCTCTTCGTCGTCGATGGGCCCGCGCGTCAGCGGCCAAAGATCGCCGTGGACGCGAACGATCGGCGGTTCGCCGACCCGCAAGTGCAAGTGGCTCGCCTGGTGTTTCACCACGGCGCGCAGCAACTTGTCGATTTC
>CAYMQL010000221.1:0-5159 GCA_964392255.1 uncultured Planctomycetaceae bacterium
CCACCTCAACCATCAATCGGCCCCTTCACTGCTCCCCAGGGTGTGAACGGTTACGGGTCGGATTTTAAAGAAATGCTTTTCCGGTGGTTCGAAACCCCATCAACCTCCAGTGCGATCGTGCTGGCAGGAATCGCCGTAGCCGCATTGGTGGCCGGCAAGACACTAGCCATCCTTTGGGGTGTTCGCATGTCTACGGCGCAGGCGAACGATCAATTAAACCGCACCGCGTTAGGCAGCGCCGGCGCCATTCTGTTGATGGCGAGCACCGCCGGTTGGTTTTACGTGGTCGTCTACCAGGCCCAAATCGATCTGTTGGGAAGTTATCGGAACTACTACACTGCCATCGGCGATTATAATTTGTCCTACATCGAACATCTGATCAATCTGGGCTTGGTTGTTACGATTCTCGGGCCGGCTTCCAGGTTGAAGTCGCTTGCATTGCTTACTGTTGGTGCTTGGGCCGTCTCGGTGATGGCGATTGGTCACCGCGGTGCGATCCTATTCCCCTTGGCCGGCGTGGTCGCTGTGCTAAGCATGCAGAAACGATTGTTTTCGCCGGCAAAGACGTTCATTGGAGTGCTGGTCGTGTTGAGCGTGATTGCCGCCATACGTGAGCTACGAATGACCGGGCTTCGCGAGGCTGACGGAGTCGCTTTGTTGTCAAGCCCCGTCGATGGTTTGATCGAAATGGGCGGCTCCTTGCGGCCGGTTAGGGAAACAGTACTTTGGATTCAGCAGGGGGACGGGTATTCTTGCGGAGCAAGTTTTTGGGCTCCGTTTGATCGGGCGTTGTACCACGTCATTCCGGGTTGGTGGCGGCCGGACGTCGAATTAGATGACCGCCTTCTGGTTAACCTTGTAGAGCAGCGAGCAGGGTCTATCGGCTTCTCCAACGTGGCAGAGAGTTATTACAACTTCGGTCCCTGGGGCGTATTGGTGCAATTTCTGGGCATCGGTTTCCTTTTGGGGCGCATGGATTTTTGGCCAGCAACACCTTTCAGGCAAACAGCCGTAGGTGTGTTCTTGATTCCATTGCTGTTTCACGTCCGCAACACCTTTACGCCTGTTCCTGTGCAAATTATTCTCGGTCTGTTGCTCATCAGTGGCCTTCAGATCTTAGTTTATGTGATCGTGTCGCAATGTACTGTTTTCAATACGGTGCGAAATACACGTGCGCCTTTCGCATAGAGATCCCTTCCGCAGAAAGCTGCGCCCATGATTGCAGTCGTCGTCGTTGAGCATCATTTTCAGCGGACACCGGATGGTCGTGTTTGGACGCAGTTGACTCTTTGCAATCAGTTCTGGCAACGCTACCTGGAAGTCTTCGACGGTGTTCGGATCGTAGCCCGTGTGCGCGACGTTGCGGAGGTCCCTTCGCAGTACCTGCGAGCGGACGGTCCCGGCGTCACCGTTGCAGCCGTTCCCGATTATCTTGGTCCACTTCAGTATCTTCGCATATCCCGCGCTGTGCATCGGGCGATGCGGCATGTGGTCGGACCACAGGACGCGGTCATCTTGCGAGTGCCGTCGCACCTGGTAAACTGCCTGTTTCCCATACTTATGCAACGCTCGCATCCGTACGCGGTTGAAGTGGTTGGAGATCCCTGGGATGTTTTTTCGCCGGGAGCCGTGCGCCATTGGCTGCGATCATTCTTCCGCCGCCTTTACACAAGCAAACAGAAGGCTCAGTGTGCCCATGCGTGCGCCGCCTCCTACGTTACGGAAGGCGCGCTCCAACGGTGTTATCCGGCCGCAGCCGGTGTTCCAACATGCAATTATTCCTCCGTCGAGCTTACACAAGAGGCATTTAAGAACACGCCTCACAACGATAACCCAGCAGAACATCCGTCTGAGAAATGCTTTCTCTCGCCGGAAGGCCACCCCAGTTCAAAACCAGTGCGAATGATCTATGTAGGCACGCTCTCGCAACTCTACAAAGCGCCGGATGTGTTGTTGCGCGCGGCAGCCCGTTGCGTTCGAGACGGCTTGAATCTGCAATTGACCATCGTCGGCGACGGCCAGTATCGGTCCAGTCTAGAACAGCTTGCCTCTCGATTGGGGTTAATGAATCGCGTCGTCTTTCGCGGTCAATTGACGGCCGGGAAGGCCGTGCGAAAGGAATTGGATGCAGCGGACCTGTTTGTACTGCCATCGCGCCAAGAGGGTTTGCCGCGGGCGCTGATTGAAGCCATGGCCCGCGGTTTGCCTTGCATCAGCTCGACTGTCGGCGGCATTCCTGAACTGCTGCCCGCTGAAGATATGGTGCGGCCGAACGACGTCGCCGCCTTGGCCGCAAAAATTCAAGAGGTTGCGACGGATCCTATGCGCATGCAGCGAATGTCGAGTCGCAACTTGAAACGAGCAGAAGATTACGGAGAAGCCATTTTGCGTCCGCGACGAACGGCCTTCTACCGCCACGTTCGAGAACAGACCGAACAGTGGCTTCGTCATTCCTCCGCCCTATCGCAGCCTGATTGTGATGCAATTATCACCTACACCATTCCTTTAACGCAAGCCGGGAGGAAATCGGCATGAGTACCTGTATTGCTGAAGAGGTCAATCGCCGTTATCGCGGCGCCGAAGGAGCTCGATACCATGCCGCGGTGCATGGCTGTTCGCAGCAGGCAAGCGAAGTTGTCGCCCGGCAGCGCCGCCATAAGATACAGCCGTTCGTCTCGGCCAGCGACGTCGTCTTGGAGTTCGGCGCCGGCACCGGCTACAACCTTCGGTATCTTCAGTGCCAGCGTCGCATCGCTTACGATCTGAGCGACGCGGGCCGGAGCGTCTGCGAGAGCGCCGGCATCGAGTTCACAACCGATCTCGATTGTCTGCCCGAGAAGTTTGCGGATGTGGTTCTGTGCCACCATGTATTGGAGCACGTGCCGGATCCGCTGGACACGCTGACCACCATGGGGCGATACCTGAAGCCCGGCGGACGTCTCCTGTTGTTCGTTCCTTCTGAGTCCCAGCGTCGCTACCGGCGATACGCCCCTGGCAATAAAAACATGCATCTGTTTTCGTGGAATGCACTGACGCTCGGGAACCTTGTGTCTGCCGCAGGACTTTCCCCGTTTCGGATCGAAACTCGGCCATTCGGTTACGAACAGCGTCTGGCCGGCCTGGTGCAATATGGTTGGTTCGCTTATCGGGCGGGATTGTGGCTCGTACGTCGGATTCGGCCCGAATACGAAATCATGCTGCTCGCAAACCGCGGTTAGTAGAACACAACAACGCTTTTGAACAATCCGCTGCGATGTCCCATATCAATCGTTTTGTGCCGCTCGTACGCATCACGACCGTACCGTTTTCCTTGGGATTCATCCACGGCCAACCGGCTCTTCTGCGATCGCTAGGGTTTTGCGTGCATGTCATCACGTCGCCCGGCGATAGACTGGATCAGTTCGCAGTGGAAGAAACCGTGATACCCCACGCGATCCCCATGCAGCGGCGAATTACACCGCTGCGCGACATCGTTGCCCTATTCAGGATATATCGAACGCTGTGCAAAGTGCGGCCGTCCATCGTACATACCCATTCACCAAAAGCCGGATTATTGGGCAGTCTTGCGGCATGGCTCGCACGGGTGCCCGTGCGCATTCATACGGTGCATGGCTTGCCTATGATGACCGCGAGTGGAATGAAGCGACGAATATTGCGATGGTGCGAGAAGATCACTTGTAGATGCGCATGCCAGGTGCTTGCCGTAAGCAATTCGCTTCGCAAGGTTGTCGTCCACGAGGGCATTTGCCCCACGGCAAAGATCAAAGTACTCCTCAGCGGAAGCAGTCGAGGCGTAGATGCTCTAGGGCAGTTCCATCCTGGACGATGGAGCGATACGTCGCGACGGGATATTCGCCAGAAGCTCGGGATACCGCCAGACGCGTTGGTCCTGGGCTTCGTGGGACGCGTCGTACGCGACAAGGGGATGGACGAACTCGCCGCGGCATGGCAAACGCTTTTGCAACAGTTTCCAACATTACATCTGTTGGTTGTTGGACCGTTGGAATCGGAAGATCCCGTGCCGGCCGACGTTCTGGCGCTCTTCCAAAGCGATCCTCGCATTCATCTGGTCGGCGAGACTCGGGATACATCGCCGCTGTTTGCCGCGATGGACGTATTCACCCTGCCCAGCTACCGGGAAGGACTCCCTGTAGTCTTGCTCGAGGCTTCCGCGATGGAACTGGCCATCGTTGCCACTCAAATACCCGGCTGCGTCGATGCAGTAGTCGATGGCGTCACTGGGACGCTTGTACCCCAGCGCAACGCCCAGGCTTTGGCCGATGCCATTGCAGCATACCTTCGCGATCCGGACCTTCGCCGCAAACATGGTCTGGCCGGCCGACAGCGCGTACTCGCCGAGTTTCGCCAGGAAGCAATCTGGCAAGCAATCTATGACGAGTATGCTCGTCTGATGTGCGAGCGGGGGCTCTCGCTGCCAGAGCCTTTGTCCGAAACCTCCACGGCGATGGAGACGCCGCAACGTCGCGCCGCGTGATTACAAAATATGCCAGACCTGCCGTGTTGATCACCGGGGCCGCCGGCTTCCTCGGCCGGAACATCGTGCATTGTGCGCATGCGGCTGGATGGCGGGTCCGCGCCACCGACCGTCGCCGTGGAACATGGTCAAACAAGCTCGACTTTCTGCCGGCCGACATCGCCGTTCCCGCAACCCTGCGGAGTTTGTGCAACGGCATGGATTGCATCATCCATGCCGCCGGACTGGCCCATGTGTTCGACAGGTCGAAGGCGACCGCGGCCCCGTTCCACGAAGTCAACGCGCTGGGCACGGCACACGTTATGCAAGCCGCTGCCGAGGCCGGAGTCCGATCCGTGGTGCTGGTTAGTTCCGTTTCCGTCTATGGGCTGCACAGTCGGCAACTGGTTGACGAAAACGCTGCCTGTCGTCCCGAAGACGCCTATGCCCGAAGCAAATATGAAGCCGAGCAGCGAGCCGCCGAAATCGCCAACGCCGCCGGCATGAACCTGACCATCCTTCGTTTAGCCACCTTGTACGGCGAGGGCGACCCCGGCAACGTCGCTCGGCTGTTCCGAGCCATTGACGGGCGTCGCTTCTTCTGGATCGGCGACGGCTCGAACAAGAAGAGCCTTCTTTATCGCGACGACGCTGCCCGGGCATGTCTCGCCGCTGCAACCGGCGT
>CAYMQL010000222.1:0-5155 GCA_964392255.1 uncultured Planctomycetaceae bacterium
GCATTGTTCCACCCCATCTTTGCCGGCTTGCACGCACAATTTCAGGGACGACTATTTACCCGAGAGCCACTGTTTATTGAGTCTCAGGAAAGTCATGTCGCATCAAGATAACCGGGGGCTGTTAGCCCCCCGGCTATTGCGACATTATTTACCTGAGAGCCAATAAACGAAACGCATGGTCGGGAGTTTTCCCTGTGTGGTGGAAAATGCGGGTTAGGGCAGCGCGAGTTTTTGCAGGGCTGCGATGCCGCGTTCGAGCGTTGCGTCGGGGGCGGCGTAAGAAATGCGGAAATGGGTGTCGCGGCGGCTGAAAACGCTGCCGGGGATGATGAGCAGTTGATGTTCTTGGATGGCGCGGGCGACAAAATCCATGGCCGTGCCGTGCGGCACTTTGGGAAACATGTAAAAGGCGCCGCCGGGCGGCGTGATTTCGTAACGGCCGGCCAATCCGGCCAGAAGCAAGTCGCGTTTGCGCCGATAAGCGTCGATTTGCGGCGACATATCGACGTCCAGCGCGACGGCGCCGGCCCACTGGGCCGGTTGCGGGGCGCAGACGAAGCTGTATTGTTGCAGCTTGATCATTTCGTGGATGACGGCCGAGGGGCCGTGGGCGAAGCCCAATCGCCAACCGGGAATCGCATAGGTCTTGCTGAATCCGTCGATGACGAGCGTTTCCGGGTTGTATTGGGCGGGCGAGACGAACGGGACGTCGTAGCAGAACGCCCGATAGATTTCGTCGCTGATGAGCACGACGTTTCGTTTTGCGGCCAGTTCGGCCAGCCCGCGGACTTCCTCCTCGCCGGCTACCACGCCCGTCGGATTGTTGGGGCTATTGAAGATGATTGCCTTGGTGCGCGGAGTGATGGCTGCGGCGACGCGATCGAGATCGATGCGAAAATCGGGATAGGCGTCGATGTGGACGACCTTGCCGCCGACGACCGCCGCCAGGGCGTCGTACATCACAAAGCAGGGATCGAAGACGATCACCTCTTCGCCGGGATTGAGCAGCACCAGCAGCGCAAGCATCAGGGCGCCGCTGGTGCCGCTGGTGACGAATAGCTCGCGGTCGTCGTGGCCGTACTGTTGTTGGACCTGGGCTTGCAGTTTTTCGCGCAGCACGGGCATGCCTTGGGTCAGGGCGTAGCCGTTTTTGCGATTGTCGACGGCTTCGATCGCGGCGCGGCGAACCGGCGCGGGCACGTCGAAATCGGGTTGTCCGATCGAAAGGTTGATCGGGTTTTCAAGCTTGGCCGCAAGGTCGAACACCTTGCGAATTCCAGACGAATCGAACAGCCGCGTGCGATCGGCCAACCAGTGCGAGGACATGGGAGATCAAGGGTGAAGGATGAAGGATGAAGAAAATATGATTTTAGCCGAGCGGGGCCTCGCGGTCGAGGACCGCGGAGAGCGGGGCGTCGCTGCGGCTGAGGATTTTCAACAGCCGTGTGACGGTCAACAGGGCGTCGGGCAGCGGAACGCCGCCGAGGCGATGCCAAAAGCGGCTGCCGGGCCCTTGTCCCAAGGCGGCATCGTGGCGGCACATGGCCGCGGCCATGTCGGCGCGGGATGGACCGCCTGCGACGATGCCAACGCCGAGCGAGGCTAATCGGTCGGCGGCGGCGGGCGACGCTTCGGCTTCGAGCACGATGCGGCGCTGCGAGGGATCGAGGCTTTGGGCCAATAGAAGCAAAAGCCGTTCGGCCGCGACGGGCTCGCCGCGCTCGTCGAAGACTTCGCAGGTTTCGCCGTCGCCGTCGGTCCGGACGGCGAGGTGGCCTGCGGCCGCGCGGAGCTGCTCGGGCAGGGTTTGCTGCGAGTCTTGGCTGGGGAGGATTTCGCAGGCGACGGCGGCGGCAAGTTTTTGTAGATATTCGATCAACGGCCGGGAGGCCGAATCGACCACGATGCGCAAGGGCCGCAATGCGTGATAGTATTCCGACAAGGCGGCCAGATAAGGCGCGGCGGCCTGTTCGCGCCGCAACGCGCCATAGCGGCAGGTCGGTCGGCCGACGTCGGACGGATAGCGTTCGGCGATCGGATCGAGTTGTGCGGCGGAAAGCGGCATGGGCGGCGACGAAATTTGCGCGTCGGCAAGAAGGGGACTCGGTTGCGGCGCAGCAGCCCAGAACTGAATGTCGACCCTTTGCGGCTGCCGGCCGGAGTTTCCGACCAGCAATCCGCCGGCGGCGTGAAACCGGTGCATCGCAAAGCCGAGGCACGCGGCCGTCGCGGGGCCGATGTCGGCCGCGTCGCAGCCGCTCAGGCAGAGCCCTTCGCAGGCGGCCGCGGAAAGTTCGGCGGTGATGGATCGGCCGTCGCCGCCCAGAAGGACCAAGGGGTTGGGAGAAGGATGATGGATGAGGGATGAAGGAGGAGCGGACTGGTTAAACTCCTGATGTCCAACGGTTGAAATTCCGCCTTCCGCCCCCCCTGCCCTGCCCTTCAGTGCGGCGCCGAATGCGGCGGCGAGATTGCGGGCGGCGGCCGGCGTCAGGTCGTTGCGATAAACGCCGCCGGCGCCTTCGTTATGGAACAACGGCAGCGGCTGCCGAGCGGCCTGCACTTCCTGCAACTGATCGATCTGGCGCTGCGAGAGCGTTTCGGTATCCTCGCGATGCGGACACGTCCGGCATGCGGGATAAAACGCGGCCAACCGGCCGAGATGCACCGCCCGAGAGATTGGATGTTTTTCGCCGGGGCAGCGATATTCGGTCATGTCGGGCGGCCGTTCCATGTGCAAAGGAATGTGGGGTTCACCTCGCTGACGATCGATGCACGCCACACGACCTATGAATTACGGTTTGATGTCAAGCTCCATTGCGAAGCCGTTTTACCAGCAGAATCCGAATGTCTTGGAGCATCTTTCGATATTCGCAGGCAAACGGCCGGATATCCATGGGTGCAAGCTGTGCGGCCAGCATCCAGCCGATTGGGTTGTAGACTCGTTGTAGCTTCCGGCGAGATACAGCTATCTCAGCTTCCGTGGGTGGCTGCCATGCCTGTTGCTCTTTTGCAGCCAGATACTCGCAACGTTCCGCTAGCTTGCGGCGCGCCTCCTCGCTCGGGCCAAGACAATCGACGGGAAAGCGGGGACCAAGTTGAATTGGCCAATACTTCATGTTGCGAGGTTGTGACCAACGGTGACACCAACACGCGGAGAACAGCAAGTTGCGCAGTCGGAAGGCGACATCCAGAATTCGCGGTTTTCGCGAACCACGAATGATCGCAGCCTGCCATTTTCCCAATTGCTGTATGGTGGCGATGGTGTCAAGTGGCCTGGGGTGGCCGCGCAGCAATGAGACGATCTTTTTTCGTCGCCATTCCAGCCTATCGTCGCTTGGGACTATAACTTGCGGCTCATTCGAGGAGTCGAAGGAATCGAAGGATATGTAGTTGTTGGGGTAAAAGACTTTGAGAATCTGGTCAACCAGCTCCTCAATATTATTTCGGTCGTCGACTGTATCCAGTTTTTCCAGGGTCCAATAATAGAAATCGGCCCGCAAAGATTGTTCAAATCCGTCTGGGGCGGCTATGCTTTTCTCAATTGCCGCGAGCAGACCGCGAAGCACGGAGGCAGGAGTACCGCTACAATCCGCTAGCCTTCGTATTCCATTCAGCGCCGACTTTCTGCGCGAGCAACCCATCATGTAGTGGATCACAACACCATCCCCGTTGCAGATCATTTCGCCCATTCGCAACATCAAGACTAAGGACTGCAACTCCTCGGCAGGAATGCCGTCTGCACGGGAACGCTTCGCCTTGACGAATAATATACGGAAAAGAGGGGCGACTTGTATGGCGATATCGCTGTCCAGGTCTACGATATCATCGCCATGTCTCTCCGGTAGTTGCAGCCGACCACGCTGAATACCGGTTTCAAGCAGTTCTAACGCCGGTTGGTTGCGATCTAACCACTCGCGCAGGCGATCCCCTTCAGCATCGGCAGGAAATGCCACAGACTGGCCTTCCTCACCGTAAATCAGCGATGCCCACAGCGAATCGTTTTCGTCAGGCGGCACGTAGAGCTTGATTGCCTCACGCCATGGCCCAAGGGCATTCTGATCGTCGGGCAACGGTGTGCGGCGGTAAACAGCTTCGGGATGAACGTGTTTGAGTAGTTCTTCGATAGCCATGAATGATTTCCACCTATCAGATGACCGCTTCCCGCCACGCTTTCTCTAGCAGGTCGGCCACGCCCAACTCAGCCGCCCATCGAGTCAAATAGGCGCGGTCGAGGGCGCCTGCCTGTATCCTAAGCACGCCCAGCACGTCATTCCACTGTCGTTCGGAGACTTCATCGCCTAAACGATACCACTCCAGCTTGGCGAGTACGATGTCCTCGGGCGATGCGAAGAAGAACTGTGCCGATGGATTGGCAGCGTCAAGTGGGCTTTTTCGCGTTCGCTCGAAGACTGCGCGATCGTAACGCCGGTTCTTGACAATGAAAACGTCGACCTTGAAGGATGTGGCCAAGTGAATCAGATTGAAACATGAACGGCGCGCTATCGCATCTTGGATCATCCCGGCGTCGATGTAATAGAGAGACTTCAGCGATGCGACCAGGGGCGCGACGTGTTTGGGCGACAAGTCGGCGACGATATCGATGTCCAACGTTGAACGTGGAATTCCGTGCATCGAACTGACGACCGAGCCGCCAATATAGTAGGCCACTCCAAGTCGTTCGAGTTCGGCCGCCAGGGGAGCAATCGCTTCAAACGTATCAGAGGGCGACATCGTGAGACTCCGTCTTCAGGTAGTCGCGCACCCGTGCGGCCAGGTCTTTTCCGTAATACAATTCCACGCACTTGAGATTCAATTGCTGTGGGTCCAAACCAGGGTTCAGTGTTGCGATCGTCTGACGAGATAAATTGACCATCGTAGCCGTCAAAGAAAACGATTTGGCGAGCCGCTGCAAAGGCGTCGCTTTGCGAAGCATCTCGACCTGGAATTGTAGGATGTCTTTTGGTGTGTCGGAAAGCATGGTTCGCCGCGGGGGACAGAAGGGCCGACGTGCCCATTATCCGCGGAATGCACGCAGCCGACAAGCCGTAGCACAAGGGTGCTTCCGCCGCATGGATGGGTTGCCTGTGCTGCAAACGGCTAGGCTTTGTCAGAAAACTCCTATTGGTACAATAATCGAAGGTATCGGTGGATG
>CAYMQL010000223.1:0-5119 GCA_964392255.1 uncultured Planctomycetaceae bacterium
CAGTGTCACATGGATATGTTTGATCACCCGTTGACATAGCGGAAGTTCCTTAAGTTGATCCACGGCTTCGCGCATGGCGCGACGATAGTTCAGAACTTCGTGGATGTCATCAACCTTTTTCGGATCGAGTGATTCTGATGCTCCGCCAGCCTCATACTCCAACACTTCACTCATCTTCGCCTGGGTACCCTCGATCCGAGACGACAAAACGGCCTCCTGGGTTGTCAACGGCGACAACAACACCTCTGCATTGGGAATAGCCGAAAGCAGTCCGTCATATCGGGCTAGTGCGCCGCTGGCCGGACCAATTAACGGAATCAGTCGTTCCCAGTCGAGACGATTAGGTGGAAACTTACCGGTATGGTAATGAACGGGCCGCTGCATGTTCGATTATTCCGCAACACTTTGGCATGTTGATGTCGTGTGGTATTGGGAGCCTACATACTATCCGTTGCCGCCGTCGGCTGGCAAGCGGGGGGGGATGGGAAGCTTGATGGTGATTTGCGTGCCGCGGCCCGGCTCGCTTTGCAGGCCGATCTGGCCGCCGTGGCCCTGGATGATTTTTCGCGCAGTGGGCAAGCCCAGGCCCGATCCGCCGCGACGCATCGTGAAAAAGGCGTCGAACACCCGCGTTTGCGTCTCGGCGTCCATGCCGCAGCCGGTGTCGATCAGGTCCAGGGCCACGCCGTCGGGCGTGCCGTAGGTGCGGACGACGAGCTGACCGCCTTGGGGCATTGCCTGCTCGGCGTTCAGGATGAGGTTCAATAGCGCCCCGTGGAAGGCCTCGCGGTCCAGCAGCACCATCGGCAGGTTGGCGGTCAGGTAGTCGACGATTTCGACGTTGGCCTGCTTGGCCCGGGGCCGATAGAAGTCGAGAACCTGGCCCGTCTGCTCGTTCAGATCGCTCGGCCGCAGATTCAACCGATGCGACTTGGTGAAGCGGAGAAAATTGTCCAGCAGATCTTGCAGCCGCTGGCACTCGTGCTGGACCAGTTCGATTTTTTTGATCGCCCGACGATCGCGCGCGGCGTCGGAGTCGCGGAGGTCCTCGGCCAGAAGCTCCATGTTCATGCGGATGGTCGAGAGCGGATTTTTAATTTCGTGGGCCAGCCCGCCCGCCAGGCGCGCAATCTCCGTATACTGGTCGACCAGCCGCTGGTTGAGCGCGTCGTTGTTGGCCATAAGAGGAATTGTAACGAGCACCGGCAAAGACACAACCGGTTGCGATCCTGGTCATGTACTGCCTTGCCTACCCGAAACGATGTTCTCCCCAGTGTTCGATAAGCGGCATCATCTGGCTGAGTGAGACAGTAGATTCACAAATACTCGACCTGTCCCCGCATCGTCTCTTGGGTGCGACTTCGCCAAAGAGTGACCAGCCGGTGAATCAATCGGCCGATGCTGCAACGTCGGGGATGCGCATAAACGATCCCGGGATGGGCGGGCTGTTGGTGCGCAAGCCTCAAAAAATCGTCGTCGTGCGTGACGATCACTCGATTCTCCGAGGACGCAAAAGCGAGATGTTCGCTGTCCGACGAACCGATCAAACCGGCATCGCGGGTTGTGGTGACGTCGATTCCGCGAAGGCGCAACCCATTGGCCACAGCGCCATCGACGTTCTCGTCGAGATGGAAGCAAATTGCCACCGGCAATCTTTCTTGTCGCTCACTCGGCCCGAGCGGCATGTCCCGCCTGTAGGGCCGCTACATAATCGTCGGAATCCTTGATCTGACGATCGATCTCAGCTTGGTGGTCGTAGTAGTATGCCAGGGCGGCATAGACGTCGGCCAGCGTAAGTTGGGGAAAATCGGCGACGATTTCATAGGACGACCGACCTTGCTCCGTCCAAAGGACAACGTCGGAGACGCAGATTCTGGTTCCAGCGATCCGCGGCTTTCCGCTGCGGATCCCTGGAGTCACTTCAATGTGCCGTGGAACCGTCTCAATCATGCCAAGAAGCTCCTTGCTCCCTCCCACCTTCACATTATACCATTGTGTCGCGGGCGGAAGCGGTCGTTTCCTGCTATTTTCCTTCGCCTTTCGCGGCGGCGGCTTGTTCGCGGAGCACGGCTTTGCGGCTGAGCTTCACCCGGTCCTGGTCGTCGATGGCGATCACCTTCACCTGCATCTCGTCGCCCACCTTGCAGACGTCGGCCACGCTGTTGACGTAGCCGTCGGCCAGCTCGCTGATGTGGCACAGGCCGTCCTTGCCGGGCAGGATTTCGATGAACGCGCCGAAATCCTTGACGCTCGTGACTCGGCCGTCGTAGATGCGGCCGACCTCGACCGAGGCGGTCAGGGCTTCGACGCGGCGCAGGGCCTCGTGGGCGCCTTCGGCGTTGAAGCTGGCGATGCTCACCGTGCCGTCGTCCTCGACCTCGATCAGCGCGCCGGTCGCGTCCTGTATCGAACGGATCATCTTGCCGCCCGGGCCGATCAGCAGACCGATCTTCTCGGGGTCGATGTGCGTGCGCAGCAGGCGCGGCGCCCACGGCGAAATGTCGGAACGCGGCCGCGAAATCGTGGAGAGCATGGTGCGGAGGATTTCGATCCGCGCCTCGCGCGACTGCTTCAACGTGTTGCGGACGATCTCTTCGCTGATGCCGTCGATCTTCAGATCGAGCTGGATGCCGGTGATGCCGTTTTGCGTGCCGGCCACTTTGAAGTCCATGTCGCCGAAATGGTCCTCGTCGCCGATGATGTCGGTCAGGAGCACGTACTTGTCGCCCTCCTTGACCAGGCCGACCGAGATGCCTGCCACGGGGTTGCTGATCGGCACGCCGGCGGCCATCAGCCCGAGCGTAGCCCCGCAGACGCTGGCCATCGAGCTCGATCCGTTGCTCTCCAGGATGTCGGAGATGATGCGGATGGTGTAGGGGAAATCATCGGGGCTGGGCAGCACGGGCTTGACGCTCCGCTCGGCCAGCGCTCCGTGGCCGATTTCACGCCGGCCAGGACCGCGGATCGGCCGCACCTCGCCCACCGAGAACGACGGGAAATAATAGTGCAGCATGAACTTCTGCGAGTATTCTTCGACCAGTCCGTCGACGCGCTGCTCGTCGCGGCCGGTGCCCAACGTCACGGTGACCAGCGACTGCGTCTCGCCGCGTTGGAACATCGCGGAGCCATGCACCCGCGGCAGCAGGTCGACCTTGCAACTGATGGGCCGCAGCGTGCGATGGTCGCGGCCGTCGGGCCGAGTGCCGGTGAGAATCTGATCGCGGACGACCCGCGTTTCCAGGGCTTCCCACGCCGAGGCGAACGCCTCGGGCGTCACGGCGCCGTCGGCCTTGGGGTCGGGTATGGTCTCGGCCAGGGCCTGGGCCTTGAGTGCGGCGCAGGCCTCGCCCCGGGCCAGTTTGCCTTCGGTCTGCTTGGCCGCGCGGAAGGCGTCGTAGTATTTCGACCGCAGCGTCTCGAACAATCCGTCGGACGGGGCGGCCTCAAACGGCTTTTTCACCGCGCCGGCCTTCTGGGCCAGCTCTTCCTGCATCTCGCAAATCTGCCGGATGTAGCCGTGGGCCGTGACGATGGCCTCGGCCATGCGGTCCTCGGGCATTTCGCGGGCAAAGCCCTCGATCATCAGGATCGATTCCTTGCTGCCCGAGACGACTAGGTCCAAATCGCTCTCCTCCAGGGCGTCGTGCGTGGGGAACGGGACAAACTCGCCGTCGATCGAAGCGATGCGCACCGAGGCGATCGGGCCTTGAAACGGCAGCGGCGAAATCGTCAACGCGGCCGAGGCCCCGTTCATCGCCAGCACGTCGCCGTCGTTCTGCCGATCGCTGGCCATAACGAAGGCCTGAATTTGGACCTCGTCCTTGTATCCCTCGGGCCAGAGCGGGCGGATCGGGCGATCCATCAACCGCGCGGTCAGTGTTTCTTTGGTCGTGGGGCGGCCTTCCCGCTTGAGGAATCCGCCGGGGAACTTGCCGGCTGCGGCCACGCGCTCGCGATAGTCGCAGGTCAGCGGGAAGAAATCGCCGGGTCGCGGTCCGCCCGCGGCCACGGCTGCCAGCACGACGGTCTCGCCGTACTGCACAAGACAACTACCGGCCGCTTGTTTTGCCAGTTCGCCGGTTTCGATGGAAAGAATGGACGCTCCGATTTGCCGCTCAACACGTACTTTCAAGATTGGCTCCTACCTGCATCTACGTTGTCGCCGCCGCGTTGCGAAGGGATTAAGAAGAAGACGAGACTTGTACGCTCGCCCACGTTCGGCAGACAAGAATGCCTGCCGCAGCGCATTTCCGTGACTCCCACGAGCCCAGCCGCCACGGTGCGAAAAGACCGCCTGGCGGACAGATTGCCGACCTGTCTTGCGACAGGCTGGAAGCCTGCCCTACCGGATCACTTGCGGATGTCCAGGCGATGGATGATGTCGAGGTAACGTTGCGGATCGACTTTCTTGAGATAGTCCAACAACCGTCGCCGGCGACTGACCAACATCAACAAGCCCCGCCGACAGGCGAAGTCTCGCTTGTGACCCTGCAAATGCTGGGTCAGGCTGTTGACCCGATTGGTCAGAATGGCGATTTGGACCTCGGGCGAGCCCGTGTCGTTCCCGCCACGCTGGTACTGCCCGATCAATTCCGTCTTCCGCTCTTTGGTAATAGTCATCGGTTACCGCGACTGCTGCACCTATGGATGGCTTGGCATGCTTCTACGGGAAGCACCTTCCTCCCACCGCGTTTGCTACAACTCTGTCTGAAATGTGTTACCAACTAACTACTAAGCCCTCCAGTGTACTAAATGCCCGGCAGAATGCAATCGGGGATAGCCGATGGACTGAGAAATGATGGAGACGGATGGAAATACAACACCGCAGAGGGGGTGTCGTTTGGCTTGTGATGTCTGAAATAGGTCCTTTTGCGGTCTGAAAGGCTTTTGTTTTCTCAAAAAAGCCCCTTGGCCATCGGCTTTCGACGGACATTATGGCTGGCCCCGTCAAGAGCCGGTCCCCGAACCGTGACCGTTTCATTAATTCTATCCGCAGTGAAGAATCTCGGTCATTCTATCCGCGCCGCTAAGAGAGACAGCCCCATTTTCGCAGTGAACCAAGAAAATTGGGGTTCATCCGACTAAAGCGTACCTGGATTCATGGAGCGCGTAGAGTTTG
>CAYMQL010000224.1:0-1259 GCA_964392255.1 uncultured Planctomycetaceae bacterium
GGAGTTGACGCTGACGGGGATCTGAAAGCGTGACTTGAAAATCTCCCCTCTCCCTTTCGTTTGGGAGAGGGGGCTCTTTTACCGACACGTTCTGTGGCGGTTGCGATAGAGCAATGGATCGACGGAGTCGGCCGTCCTCGGCGTTTACACGGCTTTTCTTCGGCGAACGCTTGCCCCGCGACGCCGGCCTGCAAATCGACTTCCATGCCGTGGCCGCGCGGCGGCCGAGGTTTTCGGCCTGCCCGTCGCCACGGAAGGCGAACCGCCACCGGACTCAGCCGAACGGGCCGCCGGGTGATCCGCGACCGCCAGGGTCTGCCGCGTAGCGCGTTGGATGGCTTGCAAGCTGGACCGCTCGCCGTGATCGCAGAACGAGACGGCCACGCCGGCCGCGCCGGCCCGGCCCGTGCGGCCGATGCGATGAACATAGCTCTCGGCGTCGACCGGCAGATCGAAGTTCACGACGTGCGAAACTTCATCAATGTCCAGTCCCCGGGCGGCGATATCCGTGGCCACCAGCACCAGCGGCTGCGGCGCTTTGAAACGGAGCAAGACGCGCTGCCTCGCCGATTGGCTCTTGTTGCTGTGAAAGGCGTCGGCCTCGATGCCCGACTTCACCAGCGACTTGGCGATTTTGTCCGCGCCGTGCTTGGTCCGCGCAAACACGAGCGTTCGCGTCCACGCGGTTTCTTGCAGCCAACGGGTGAGCAGTTGCAGTTTCTGCTTTTGGGCGACGAAGAACACCGATTGGTGAATCGCCGGGATCGTGGTCGAGGCGGGCGCGACGCGCACGTCCGCCGGATTGGTCAGCCATTGGCCGGCTAAGGTCCGAATTTCCGGGGCCAGTGTTGCGGAAAACAGCAGCGTTTGCCGCCGGCGCGGAACCTTCTCGATAATCCGCCGCAGATCGTGGATGAAGCCCATGTCGAGCATCCGGTCGGCCTCGTCGAGAATGAGCGTCTCGACGCGCGACAGGTCGACGTAGCCTTGCTGCATGAGGTCCAACAATCGGCCGGGGGTGGCGATCAACACGTCGACGCCTTGGTTCAGGGCCCGGACTTGCGGCGACTGGCCGACGCCGCCGAAAATCGCGGTCTGACGCACGGAGGTATGGCGGCCATAGGTCTGGAAGCTTTCGCAAATTTGCAGCGCCAGTTCGCGCGTGGGCGCGAGCACCAGGGCGCGAATCTTCCGCCCGCGTCCGTTGACGCGGCACTCGGTTCGGCTGAGTCGGTGCAAGACGGGCAACGCGAACGCGG
>CAYMQL010000224.1:1269-5098 GCA_964392255.1 uncultured Planctomycetaceae bacterium
GCGCAGCCCAGCACATCGCGTCCTTCGAGCACTGGGGGAATGGCCGCGGCTTGAATTTTTGTGGCGGCAGAGTAACCCTGCGCACGAACGGCGCGCAGCAACGGCTCGGCAAGGCCGAGGTCTTCGAACTTCATCAACGTTTCCTTCACAAGCGGCTCTATCCATCGAGCGCGGGCCGCGGCAGCCAACCGGGCATACAGGGTATAGCACCCGACCTCAAAATGGATGAGGTCCTCGCCATCGAGACTTCGGCCCAAAGGCACAGCCTGCGGCCGAGGGTGCAAGAGAGATCAAAGGCAGCCGTAGGTAGGCATGGAACTTTGCCGGGCCCCGAGGCCTGGCAAAGCGGCCGCTACAGAAAAACAAATGAACGCACGACGCAGGCCGTAGCCCGGGTCGCTCTCGCACGTCACGAACAACCACAGTATAGCCCCACCAGCAAGCCGTGTCAATTCGCCTTGCCCGCCCCCCGGAAATCTAATCTTAACTATGCATATATTCAGCAATTCTGGGACTGTACGGAATTTTGTGTCAGATAATCCCCAGCCCGCGAAATCCACGGCAAAGGGGACAGTCCCATTTTCGCTGACACGAAAATTGGGACAGTCCCGCAATTCTTTACGGTCGGCGAAAACATCGGTATGCTATTGAATCTCAGGATATCAATGTTCTGTTTAGCCGCCGAGGGGACGTCGGCGAGAGCGGCGTTTTGGGCCGTTTTGGCCGCCGTGCGGTCGGCCGCTATACGACATTTGTTTTCTGACCCTCAATAAACAGACGCAATGCACTGGTGTGGATCGCGCCAAACATGGAATATCACCGATGCGCCGTATTTTCAGAGAGGAACGCCCATGTCTCGAAGCCTGCAACACTCCCGCCGTGTATTTCTAAAGAAGTCGCTTGCCGCCACCGCCCTTAGCGGGGCTGTGCCCTATTTTGCATGGAATTCGAAGACGTTCGCCAACGCCTCGGCGAACGACCGGCCTCGGCTGGGCTGTATCGGCGTGGGCGACATGGCGATCAACAATGATTGTCCGCAACATGCCGAGTTCGCCGACATCGTGGCCGTTTGCGACGTCGATGCCAAGCACGCCGAGCAAGCCCGAAACGATCCGAAGATCGGCAAAGGCAAGGCCGACTCGTACCGCGACTATCGCAAGATTTTGGATCGGGCGGACATCGACGCGGTGAGCATCGTCACGGTCGACCACTGGCACGTGAAGATCGCCATCGAGGCCATGGAAGCCGGCAAGCACGTCTTCTGCCAAAAACCGCTGACGTTGACCCTCGAAGAGAACCAACTGATCCGCAACGCCCGGCGAAAATATCCCGACAAGGCGTTTCTCGTCGGCACGCAGCAGCGCAGCGACGTCGAGCGTTTTGGGCGGGCGGTGAACATGGTGCAAAAGGGACTGCTGGGCGATATTCGGAAGATTACCGTCGGCATCGGGGCGAGCAAAGTTGGCGGACCGTTCGCCAAGTGCGCCCCGCCCAAGGAACTCGATTGGGACATGTGGCTTGGCCAGTGCGCCAAGGTTGATTACATCAAGAAACGCTGCCATTACGATTTCCGCTGGTGGTACGAGTATTCCGGCGGCAAGTTTACCGACTGGGGCGCCCACCACATCGACATCGCCACCTGGGCCATCGGTTACGACAAGCCGGGCATGGGCCCGATCGAGATCGACGGCGCCGACGCCAAGCATCCGGTGCCTTTTAAGGACGGCTATCCAACCATCGACGATTGCTACAATGCAGCGCACGACTTCTCGATCAAATGCAAGTATCCCAACGGCATCGAGATGATCGTCGACAGCCGCAGCCCGAACGGCATTTTGTTCGAGGGCGCGAAGGGGCGCATTTTCGTCAGCCGGAGCAGAATATCGGGAAAGCCGATTGAAGAAAACTGGGACGCGGGCAAGTACGAGATTGCCGACATGACGCGGCTGCTGAATGGCGAAACGCCGATCATCAACCCAAATCTTATGGGCCGTGAACATGGCGAAGACGAGCCCCAGGACAAGCACATCATCGACAACATGGTGCGGCATAAGGTGAACTTTTACCGCTGCATCCGCGAAGGCGCCAGGCCGATATCCGACGTCGAGACCCATGTGCAGATGCTCAACACATGTCATCTATGCACCATCGCAGCGCGACTGAATCGCGTGATCCATTGGGATCCGAAGGCCGAGCGGATCGTCGGCGACGATCAGGCTGCGGCCTTTTTCGCCTACCCACGGCGGCCGGAGTACGAGATTCCCCATATCAAGGCGAGTTGAGCCGGCGGCCAACAGGCCGTTTGCGGATATTGACGAGTCTGCCGTGAGATGATAGGGTGCCGTGACTGGCCGCGAGTCGCCGTTGTTGTTCAGTGACGTCCTTTTTTTAGGAACCGAGAATGCGATTGGACGAGGTGCGAATTTCCGAAACGATTATCACCGCATACCATGAAAGGCTGCTCGGCTGCTTGACCGGCGATGTGGCCATCGTGGGGGCCGGCCCGTCGGGACTGACGGCCGCGGCACTGCTGGCGAAGGCCGGCTACAAAGTGACCGTTCTCGAAAAACGGCTCTCGTCCGGCGGCGGCGTCTGGGGCGGCGGCATGGGTATGAACTTCGTCGCCGTGCAGGACGAAGCCGTCGCCCTGCTGGAAAGCATGGGCATTCGCAGCCGGCCTGCTCGCGACGGACTGCACGCCGTCGACGCGATGGAGCTGGCCGCGGGCCTCTGCTTGAACGCCCTTCACGCCGGGGCCGTAGTTTTGAATCTTACCACGGTCGAAGACCTCTGCGTTTGCCAAAACCGCGTTACGGGCGTCGTCGTCAATCGCAGCTTGGTCGGCGGAGCGTTGCCGGTCGATCCGATCGTTTTGTCGGCCAAAGCCGTATTGGACGGAACCGGCCACGACGCCGTCGCGGTCCAGGCCCTGCGCAAGCGCGGGCTGCTGTCGGGCCCAGTGGCCGAACGGGTCGAAGGTCCGATGGACGCCGCCGAAGGAGAACAGTTTGTCGTTCAAAACGCCGGCGAGGTGTTTCCCGGACTCTGGATTTCCGGCATGAGCGTCGCCGCGAGTTTGGGCGGACCGCGCATGGGCCCGGTCTTCGGCGGAATGCTCCTTTCCGGCAAACGGGTCGCAGAACAAATCGCCGCGGCGCTGGCCGCGATGTCGCGGGGCAAGTAGCCACCGGCCTGAAACGCGGCGCGCCGGCCGGAGGGCTGGGACGATGCGAGAAGTTGCATTTGCATTCGGACTGACCCTGTTTGCGGGAATGGCCACCGGCATCGGCAGCGTCATCGCCTTTACGGCCAAGCGGACCAATTACCGATTTCTTTCCGTGGCGACCGGCTTCTCCGGCGGCGTGATGCTCTACGTCTCGTTCGTCGAAATTCTCGCCAAAGGGCAGCAATCCCTGGCGGCGGCCTATGGAGAACGCTGGGCCAATTGGATCAACGCGGCGTCTTTTTTCGGTGGCATGTTTCTGATCGGCCTGATCGACTACCTGATCCCGTCGGCCGAAAATCCGCACGAAACGCATTCCGAGGCCGAAACCCGACCGTTGCACAATCCGAAAGCGCCGTTGCCGAAGTTTACAACGGATTGTGCGGCGGCGCAAGCGTCGGGCTCGCACGACCACAGCCCGCATCATCACCGGCTCATGCGGATGGGGCTTTTCACTGCCTTGGCCATCGGCATCCACAACTTTCCGGAAGGGCTGGCCACCTTCCTCGCCGCGTTGCAAAGCCCAAGCCTCGGGGTGGCCATCGCCGTGGCCATCGCGCTGCACAACATCCCCGAGGGGATCAGCGTCTCGGTGCCCATCTACTA
>CAYMQL010000225.1:0-5078 GCA_964392255.1 uncultured Planctomycetaceae bacterium
GCGCAGATCGTCTGCGGGACCGCGAAATACCCGCCAAAGCAGCCTCTGAAAAAGCCGGTCGTGTTCGAGCAGATGCGGAGGTTTGCTGAGTGATTTTTGTTGCCGGTCGCGTCGCCCGGCAGTTGAACACGTCACCCGTATATCGTCCTAATTACCGAGGAGTCAACTATGTTGGCGAACATGAAGATCAGAACCAAGCTTGCGTTCGGGTTCGGAATCGCGCTCGTGGTAGTCGTCGCCGTGGGCCTTGTGGGCTACTACGGCATCGGAAGTCTTTCGAACTATGTGACGGAAATCGGCAGCGTTCGGCTTCCTAGCGTGGAATCGCTCCAGAAGATCCAAATAGGCAGCGAACGGATCAAAACCGCTCAGCGCACTTTGATCGACTTGAGCAATGACGCGGAGACGCGGCAGCGACAGATGGAAAACATTAAGAATGCACGCGAGATGTACGAATCCGCGTGGAAAGTTTACGAAGTGCTGCCTCAAACGCCCGAAGAGGCCGAGATGTGGAAGCAGTTCGAGCCGGCCTGGGCGGAATGGCGCAGCGCAAACAACGTGTTCTTCGAACAGATGGCCCAACTCGAAGCTTTGAAGTTGGGCGATCTCAACGCGTTCAAAGCCGAGGTCGAGGGCTTCCTGGTCGATCATTACGCTCTCGTGGCCAGAGTGCCAATGATGATTCTCAACAAGGAGGCATTCGAGGGCGGCGGCGATCATACCAAGTGCCGCTTCGGCCAATGGGCGGCGACTCAAAATTCCGACAACCCGGAGTTGCTCGGCCTGATCCGTCAGATCGAGGCGCCGCACGAGCAGTTTCACAGCGGCATCCATAAGGCCCAGCAGCTCGTCAAAGAAGGCAAGCTCGACGTCGCGCAAAAATTGTTGAAAGATGAGATCAATCCTGCGATGGAAAAGACTCGCGAACATCTGAAAGCCATTTACGCGCTCGCCGTCAAGGCCCAAGAGTTGTACGTCAAGGCCAACAGACAATTGATGGGGCCGTGCCGCATGACGCAAACTAAAGCAAACGATCTCTTGGATCAACTCACCAAGCTCAACTCCGATCTGGCCGCTGATAATGTGAAGGCGGCCGAAACCAGCGCCCACCGGGTCATCTGGGGAATGATGACCGCCATTGTGTTCGGTCTCGTACTTTCGATCACCCTGGGAGTTTTGGTCACGACTAGCATCTCCAAAATCCTGAAGATCCTGATTGGCGAAGCGACCACCGTGGCCGAGGCCGCCAAGGAAGGCAAGCTCGAAGTCCACGGCAACCCCGAACTGGTCGGCCGCGAGTTCCGTCCGGTGGTTGTCGGCATCAACGGCATTCTCGACGGTTTCGCCGCCCCAATGCACGACATCAGCCAGGTGTTGCAGCGGATGGCGAACAAGGATTTCTCGGCGTCGATTACGAAGCAGTACCCCGGCGCGTACGGCGAGTTCTGCGACAACGTGAATCTGGTGATCAACAACGTTCGCAGCGCCATCGAGCAGATCAACGAGAGCGCCAACCAGTTCGCCGAAGGTTCGCGCGTGATCGCCGAGAGTTCGCAGACCCTGGCCCAGGGCACGCAAACCCAAAGCGCCAGCGTCGAAGAGATGACCGCCTCGACCGAGGAGTTGGCCCGAAGCGTGGCCGCGGTCAAGGAGAACGCCAACGAATCGACCAAGGTGGCCGAACACGCCAGCCGACTGGCCGAGGAAGGCGGCAACGCCGTCCAGAAGTCGATCGAATCGATGGAGCAGATTCGGACCAGCTCGCAGCAGATCAGCGAGATCATCCAGGTGATCGCCGAGATCGCCAGCCAGACGAACCTGCTGGCCTTGAATGCGGCCATCGAGGCCGCCCGCGCCGGCGAACACGGCATGGGATTCGCCGTGGTGGCCGACGAAGTGCGGAAGCTGGCCGAGCGGTCGAACCAGGCCGCCCGCGAGATTTCGTCGCTCATCAAGGAGTCGACGCAACGCGTCCAGGAAGGCGCCGAGCTAAGCACCCAGACGGGCGAGTCCTTGAAGCAGATCATCAAGGCCTCGGAGGAAACAGCGGCCAAGATCGCCGAGATCGCCGCCGCCACCGTCGAACAGGCCGCCAGCGCCGAAGAAGTGTCGAAGGCCATCCAAGGCATTTCGGCCGTAACAGAAGAGGCAGCCGCGGGAAGCGAGCAGATGGCCTCGAGCAGCGAGGAACTTGGCGCCCAGGCCGCGGTGCTCCGCGACATGGTCGGACAATTCCGCATCGGATCGTCGCACGGCGCCGCTGCGGCATCGACCCGCTGATAGGACCCACCATCACAACGAAAACCAACCTTCCATGCAGGGAGAGATGCAATGACGACCGCCACACTGGAATCGCGCGGCGTGCAAAACACGTTCACCGAGATCCACGGCACCATGCAATTGGTCAGCTTCACGTTGGCCAAGGAGTTGTATGGCATCGAGATCACCAAGGTGCGTGAGATCATCCTGATCACCGACATCACGCGCATTCCCGAAACCCCCGATTACCTGAAGGGGTTGATTAACCTCCGCAGCACCGTGATTCCGGTCATCGATCTGCGGGTTCGCTTCGGCATGCCCGAGGGCGAAACCACCGACGAAAGCCGCATCATGGTGTTGCAGGCGTGCGGCAAGACGATCGGAATCGTCGTCGACGCGGTGAGCGAGGTGCTTCGGGTCCGCCAGGACCAGATTGCCCCGCCGCCGCCGACCGTCGCCGGATTGGGCCGCGATTATCTTAGCGGCCTGGTCAAACTCGACGAGCGGCTGCTGATCCTCCTGGAAATCGACAAGATTTTCGACGAGGAGCAGATGAAGGCGATTTCCAACGCAGTAACAAACGTCTGATTGCCGCCGAAAAGCGGCGATCGGGCGCACCCGATCCCTAGGCTCGGTGCGGCAGGACGGCTGCCGCACCGAGTCTAAAAAGGGCCCGCCCGGCCAAGCCGTCGCGGACCAACCACGTTCCTGACGTTCAACCGAGAGAAGAGAGCGATGCCGAGCGCAACCCAAGAAATCCGCGTGCTGGTCGTCGACGACTCCGCCGTGATGCGGGCGTTGTTGTGCGACCAGTTGAAAGCGGCCGAGGGCATCACCGTGGCGGGCAAAGCCCGCAACGGGCACGAAGCCCTCGAGATGATCACCGCGTTGCGCCCCGACGTCGTTACGCTCGATTTGCACATGCCCGGCATGGACGGCCTGGCCGTTCTCGATGAATTGCTCCGCCGCGATCCGGTGCCCGTCATCATGGTCAGCTCGCTGACCCAAGCCGGCGCCACCGTGACGCTCGACGCCTTGGACCGCGGCGCGATCGACTATGTCGCCAAGCCTGAACGACGAATCGGACTCAGCACCGCGTTCACCGACGAGTTGATCGCGAAAGTTCGGGCCACGGCGGGCGTCGACGTGCGCCGCATGTTGGCCGCGCGGAAGCGGCGCAAAGCCTTGCAACGCATCGCGCCGCCCGCGGCGGCGAAGCCAGCCGAAGCAGGCTATCCCGAGGATTTCGATCAGATGTGCGTGGCGTTAGGCATTTCGACCGGCGGCCCCCCCGCGCTGGCTTCGCTCCTGAGCGCCCTGCATCTTCCGATGCCGCCGGTCGTGATTGTTCAGCACATGCCGCCGCAATTCACCGGTCCGCTGGCGGCGCGCCTCGACGGCGTCTCGCCTCTGACGGTGCGCGAAGCCGCCTCCGGCGACATCGTGCGACCCAACTGCGCCTATGTGGCGCCGGGCGGAAAACACCTCGAACTGGTCCGCCGCGGCGGCCATGTCAAAGTGCTCATCCGCGACGGCGATCCCGTCAGCGGTCACAAACCCTCGGTCGATGTGATGATGACCAGCGCGGCCAAGCTGTTCGGACCCGGCTGTTTGGGCGTCATCATGACCGGCATGGGACACGACGGCGTCGATGGATGCCGGGCCATCCGCGCGGCCGGCGGATACGTGCTTGGTCAGGACCAAGCCACCTCGGACGTGTACGGCATGAACAAAGCCGCTTTCCTCGAAGGGCATGTCGATCATCAATTCGCCCTCCAGGAAGGCGCTACGACCATTTCCCGACGCATTCAACGCATGGCGGCGGCAACCGCAACCGCGTGAGGTTTCGACCATGCAACACACCCTACGCACCATCGCCCCGACCAAACCGGCCGCCGCAGCCCCGTCGCGACTCGGCACGGCCGACGAAGTCTCCGACGTCCAGTTGACCCGCTATGCCGACCTGATCTACTCCAAAACAGGCATCCGCGTCTCGCCCCAGAAAAAAACATTGCTTTCCAACCGTCTGAAGCGGCGGCTTCGCTCGACGGGCGTCGCCACCTTCGAAGATTATTACCACCACCTGAAGCGGTTGCCGGCAAGCGATCCCGAGTGGGACGCTTTTTTTCAGGAAATCACCACGCACGAAACCTACCTGTTCCGCGATCAGAACCAATGGGACTGGTTTCGAAAAGAATATCTGGCGTCTCTGGTGACGGCAGCCCGGACCAAGAATATCCACAAGCGATTGCACATTTGGTCGGCGGCTTGCAGCACCGGCGACGAGGCCTTCACCGCGGCCTGTTGCATCGCCGCCTGCATTTCCGACCTGAGCCAGTGGCACATCCATATTCTCGGAACGGATATCGGCGTCGGCGCGCTAGACGAGGCCAAGGCGGCCTTGTTCGGCCCCCGCGCCATGCGGCTTGTGCCCGAAGAATACCGCCGGCGGTTCTTTACGAAAGCGAAAGACCGCGAACTTTGGCAGGCCCGGCCCATCCTGACCGACATGGTCCGATTCCACCAGCATAACCTGATGCAGCCGCTTGCCGAAAAACATTTTGACTTAGTCATCCTGAAAAACGTGCTAATCTATTTTAACGAAGCCTCAAAACGGGTGGTGCTCGACAACGTCGCCGCTTCCCTGGACCCCGGCGGGCTGCTGATGACCAGCTCGGCCGAAGGCGTGACGGAATTGCTGAAACATTTTCATCGAGAAAAGTCCTGGCTCCACCGTAAACCGATTCCCCGTTCCCATCCCCACCACGCGCGATCATGAACCCCGGCGACCCCCTCTCGACCGAAACGCTGTTCGCCTC
>CAYMQL010000226.1:0-5075 GCA_964392255.1 uncultured Planctomycetaceae bacterium
GACACGAACGGCCGCATCCGCAGGAGCGTCTGAGCGTTCGAGGGTCGCCCATCCGACAAATCCGGTTGCTCTTGTTTCTGGGATGGATGGGCGGCAAAGTGGCCGAGATGCAACTCCATGCGTTGTTTGTTCAGGACCAGACATCGCGGACAAGCAAGTATCTTGATCTTCGCCGTGTTCTTCAGCGCATGGATGAATTCGCTGGTGTCGCCGGCAATCCAGTCGAACCTGAGCGTTTTAGCGTCTGCCTTGCCGGGCTTCTCGGTCGAGGCCGACGCCGTTGACGCGCCGGTCGAGTCGGCTGCATGTGCTTTCAGAGCGCGTGCAAGGACGATCGAGGTCGCGTTGGCGTTCAGATCATCCTTCGGATTGATTTGGATGATTTTAGAGTCGATCAGAACCGAGACCGATCGAACGTCGTTCGCGGCGACGGCGCCATCGATGTTGCTTGGCGATTCTTCCGCCGCTCCGGCCGGATGCGTCGCAAAAATCGCAAAACAAGCACTCACAGAACAAGCAATCGCAAGCACCGCGAAGCGGACGAGGGATCGCATGGCAATCCTCCTGTTGTGGCGGATGGGGCGATACAATCCAGAGAAGGGTGGGGATTGTAACCGGCCCGTATAGCCCCGAGCAAGGGCAAAAAGACGCCGAAAACCGCGGTCTTTCAATGCCTTCTTAAGGCGGCGGGATTGAGTTTTCGTTCTATTTCTTCCCGGTCGGCACAAGCATCGGCTCGCCAAGACGCAGTTCGACAGCCTCCGGCGGGTCGGCTTCCCATATCATCCAGCGGTCGATACGGCTTGGATCGAGAGACAACCGCGCTTCGTCGATCGGCACGCGCAAGAGCATCGGCACGCGCGGCGGCAACGTTACGGTTCGCTGCCACCAAACGTTGCCGGCGTCCGCCAGGGAGACGAACACCTCGATCGTGCGATCGCCGGAATTGTAAATCGGCTGTTCTAAGGCGGCCGCCTGCGACCAATCCGTTTCGGTCATGTGCTTGCCGGTGAATCTGGCACTTGGCCAACGGTCGCTCTTTGGATCGGACCGACTCGACGCCGGAAAGTTGACCTTCAACGGGTAGGAGCGGCCTTCGGCCGAGAAAGGCTCGGCTGAAATGTAGTTTGGCCGGCCCTTCATGAGTCCGGCCAATTTTTTCGGGTCGGTCAGGTTACAGACGGATTTTGCGTTTGTCGATGGTTGTGCGTCGGGCCCGCTGAGAATGCTCATCCACTTTCGCGTGCCAACCGGCGGCACCGTGCGTTTGATCTTTCCGTCAAGTATCTCCTTGTTGACGCGACCGATCATGTCGCGAACTTCCGGAAAAGCGTCAAGACCTTGCTGCACTCCATCCTTACTCGACCAATGGTAGATAAAGGCCGTCACGCCATCGGCGCCCCAATCGTAGAAGCTAAGCATATCCTCGCGCACCTGTTCGGGCGCGGGCATATCCTTCCACTGCGGTGGCGCCGAACTCACGGCAAACGCCTGATAGATTCCAATCAGCCCGATATCCGGCTGCAAAGAACGGGCAAGCGTCATGATATATCGCATTTGGTTGCGTGTTTTTGCGTCGAGTTTTCCATAGTGATACGGGTAGGGATAGACCCCAAGTGCATCGCAGATTCCGGCATCGAAGTTCGTCATCGCCGATACGCCGCCGATCCCCATCACAATGATGTGCTTGGCGCGGCGGCCTTTCGCATCGACGTCGGCAAGTCGGATGATGCGCGACATTTCGCGCAGAGAATCGATTTCGCGAGGGCGGTTGTCGTCTACAAGCCAATAGCCCCACAGGTTCGGGGAATCCTTGACCACCATAATCTCCTTGCGCAGCGCCTCGGAATTGCACAACAGAAGACCGGCGCCGTGGGGCGCTGCTTTTGTGCCGCCGGCGCCGCGACGACAGCCGTGAAACCCCTCGACGTTGCGACTTGCGTACTCGATTCGCTCGCCTTCGACCATCAGATATCCGGACTCTGGAAAAGATTTTACGGAATCAGCGTCATGGGCGACGACTGCGATTGTCGCATCGGTCGGACCAATTTCACCGGCCAGTCGCACTTCCGAAAAGCGGCCGCACAGCGGATACATGACTTGCATTTTGTGTTTTGCGACAGCCCGACCCTCGGGGCTATTGAGGTCCAGTTGTTTTTTGGCGATGCCCGAACTGTAGCTGAAGATGAGCGTCATGTTCAATTTGGCCGCGGCCTCGATGTGGTCGAGGCCGCCGACGCCGAACGCCCCAACCGGCGGCCGTCCATAAACCTTCATGTCCTTCGGCGCGGCGGAAGCGAGTGTTGGAACGATCGAAAGAGCAAATATGCACAGAAGGCGAATGCGAATCATGATTGCTCACTGCCGATGTTGCGTAACTGCATATCTTCAAGTCGCCGCGAGTAGAACAATTCCATTCTAGGGAATGTACGCGGCAAAGGGGATAGTTCCACGGGCTGGCCGGGGACAGTCCCCGTTTTACGCCCGGCAAAGATACTGAATCAGCGGCGTTTGTGCGTCGGTGATTCGCTCGACGACGAAGCCGGCCCGCGTTAGCAATCCCTCCATGATCCAATCGAGCGTGCTGAACTCGTTGGCGATGTGGCCGGCCGCTCGGTCGCGCATGGTCGGCGGCATTGCGGCCATGAACGGATCGAACTGCGGCCGCGGGTCGCCGTCGGCGGCGGAAAATACGACGTCGCTCAATAGAAACCGACCGCCGGGTTTCAACGCCTGCCGGATGTTACGCAGTGCGACGGCCTTCCACAGGTCGGGCAGGTGGTGCAGCGCGACGACCGACACCGCGGCGTCGAACGCAGCCGCCGGAACCGAAAGCGAAAGAAAGCCGGCGTGCTGGAACGCGACGCCCGTCAGACCTTCGGCCTTGGCCCGGGCGGCGGCGTGTTCGAGCATGGCGGGCGAGACGTCCACGGCGGTCACCCGATGGCCGGCCCGGGCGGCGGTCAAGGCGAAATGGCCCGTGCCCGTGCCAATTTCCAAAATGTGCGATCCCGGCGGCAGCGCGAGGGACGCCAGAATCGCGGCGTCTTCGGCCGGCAGATTGCGGAATTCGCCCATCCGCTGTTCATACTGCGCAACCACGTCCGCATTGGAAAAATCGGTGTTGATCTGCTGAAACTCGTTCCGCAGCCAGGCGGGCGGCTCATTCATGCTTGAACTCCTCATCAAGAAGCATTTGTGTGTGCTTATCATACCAATTTTTCGGGCGTTGGGACACTCGGTTGCGGCGATTCTGCAATTGGAGCAAATCATGGGGGCGTGTAGAATCTGATTGTCGGCGATGCCGCAGACAGGCGTCATCGGACGCATTCGCTATTTGCAGCTCCCATCATGCCCGAACAGCCGCCGAACGAATTGGTTGCGACGCTGGAACGGTTGGGTTTGGCGACCCGATCGCAAATGGCGGGTATGGCGCGCCGGGTGCGGCGGCTGGCCGGCGAATTGCCGCGATTCGAGTCGGTTTGGATCGACGCATTGGTTCAGGCCCGAATTCTGACGCCGTTTCAGGCCGCGGAACTGAACGCGGGCCGGGGCGAACGGCTGCGTGTAGGTCCGTATGTGCTGGCCCAGCGGCTGCCCCACCCCTATTATGTTGCGAGTTATCGCGCACGCGACGTTCGTTCGCATCAGTGGGTGCGGTTGGCGGTTGTCGACGGCGCAGGGCCGCGGGCAAAGCCGTTGTTCGAGCAGCTTGAGATGCTTGCGGTCGGACGACAAGCCGATTTTGCGCCGATGCCGTGCCGCGACGATTCGCCGGCAAAACCCGCAATCGCTTGTGATTCACTTTCCGCGCAGGGCTGCTTTGCGGCGGTCGGATGCGATTCGGGCCGTGTTTTCGCGGCGGCGCCGTGGGACGACGGGCGAACAGCGGCGGAATTGCTGATTCATCGCGGCCGGTTTTCGCCCCGGATTGTGCTTGAAATCGCCCGCGGCATGTCGGCCGAGCTGGCGGCATTGCAGAAAGCCGGCTTCTGCCACGGCGACGTCAGCGCGTCGAGCCTTCTATTGACGCCGTCGGGCGAAACGTCGCTGGTGTTTCCCGGTTTGCGGGGCGTGTTGCGGCCCGAAGAGGGCTACGCCCATGCCGATCTGCCGCCCGAGGCCTACGAAACGTTGTCGCCCGAACGAGTTTCGGCGGGCACGCCGCCCGATGGAGCAAGCGATGTATATGCGTGCGGCTGCGTGTGGTGGCAATTGTTGTGCGGCCGGCCCGCGATTTCGGGCGGCAGCAGTTTGGAGAAGCTGCGAGAGGCCCAAAACGGCGCGATCGGCGACGTGCGGCAGCATGCGCCGGGCGTTTCGCCGACATTGGCCGCGGCAATATCGGCCTGTTTAGCCCGCGAACCAAGCCGTCGGCCCGATTTCGAGCGATTGCCTGCGATGCTCGGCCCGCCCACGTCCGGCGGAAAGGCCGCGATTGGCGAATGGTTGGCCGAGTCGGGCACGCCCGCGGTCGCGTGGACCACGACAATCCGCTCGGTTCGCCGCTCGAATCGCACTCCGTTCTGGATCGCCGGCACAATCTGCTTTTTGGCGGCGGCAGTAGCGCTGCTGTGGCCGGAGAGCAAGTTGGCCGAAGACGGCGGATCTTGGGCAGCGGGCAGCGCAGAGCGGGCGGACGTCGCGAGCCGTGAACATCGAGTCTCGATCCCCGAGTTGCGCACCCCGAATCCCGAGCCACAAAGCCCGCACCACCAAATTCCCAATCCGGCGTCTCTGGTGCTTCCGGCCGCGTATCGGCAGACGGAATCGAAGCCGCCGGACCTGATTCTCGACGCAAACGCGGCGGTCGACGCGGCGTCGCTGGTGTTTTCGGCCGACCAGTGCGTTCGAGGGCCTTTCGGCCAACGCGCGGTCGTGCTGGTTTCCGATGCGGGGCTTGCGGTCGACAAACCGAACGTGCGTTTTGAAAACGTCGATTTCATCCGGCGCGCGTCGGCGGAAACCGATACACCAGAAACCAACGAGTTCGCAATGGTGCGGCTGTCGGCCAATCGGGCCGAGTTCCGCGGCTGCGCGTTTTTGGGCGAGGAAGCCGGCGCAGCGCAGCGGCG
>CAYMQL010000227.1:0-5064 GCA_964392255.1 uncultured Planctomycetaceae bacterium
AGCGACTCGTGTTGAACGACCGATTGACCGACCGACGACGTCCCCCGCGAGGCCGCGGGGGCTAAACATATTTCACTAACCACTAACCACTAACCACTAACCCCATGCTCCTCGCCTATAGCTCCAACGCATACCTGAACTTTTCGATCGAAGAAACGATCGCCCGAATCGCGGCGTTGGGCTATCAGGGCTTGGAACTGCTGGCCGACGTGCCGCACGCATGGCCGGCGGGGCTGCTGGAAGAGCGGAAGCAGGCGATCCGCGATTGTCTCGCGCGGCATCGGCTGGCCATCGCGAACGTCAACGCCTTTATGATGAACGCCGTGGCCGATCCGCGGCAGCCGTACTGGCATCCGTCGTGGATCGAGCCCGATGCGCACTATCGGGCCATTCGCCGCGAGCATACGAAGCGGGCGTTGCGATTGGCTAAGGAACTGGGGGCCCGCTCGATTCAAACCGAGCCGGGCGGCCCGCTCGCGCCGGGGCAAGCGTGGCACGCGGCCGCCGAGGTGTTTTACGACGAGATCATGCCCTGCGTCGAGTTGGCCGAGCAGTTGGAGGTGTTTTTGCTGATCGAGCCGGAGCCGGGCCTGATGATCGAGACTTTTGAGCAATATCTGGAGTTCGCCGGCCGGATCGGTTCGCCCTGGGTCGGCTTGAATTTCGACATCGGCCATGCGTTTTGCGTCGGCCAGGACCCGGAGCAGTGGATCGCCCGGATGGCCCCGCACACAAAGCATTACCACCTGGAAGACATCGCGGCCACGCGGCGGCACGCCCATCGGACGCCGGGCCAAGGGGTGATTGACTTTCCGGCCGTTTTGCGGGAAATTGCCGCCAGCGGATACCAAGGTTGGGTGACCGTCGAGTTGTATCCCTATATCGACGATCCGGACGGGGCGGGAAGGGAAGCAAAATACTTTCTCGAAAACATAATCGGGCGGTCCGAAAAGAAGGATGAGGGCTGAAGGATGAAGGATGAAAACTACGATGCGATCGAATCGCCGGAGGAAGAAGAGGCGGCCGTCCGCCTGAGCGCCGGCTCGACGGTACACAGCTATCTGGAGTTGATGCGGCTGCCGAATGTGTTTACGGCGATGGCCGACGTGGCGATGGGCTATCTGTTCGTGCAGTCGGCCGCGTGGCACTGGGACCCCTGGCGGGATTCTTGGATGTTGGCCGTTCTGGCGGCGGCGTCGAGCCTGCTTTATCTTGGCGGCGTGGTGCTCAACGACGTTTTCGACTTGGCCGCCGATTGCGAATTGCGGCCCGAGCGGCCGATTCCGTCGGGACGGGTTTCGCTTCGCGCGGCCCGGCGACTCGGCTGGACCCTGTTGACCGCCGGCGCGCTGTTGGGCGTGGCCGGCGCGTCAGCCGGAACCGGCGGCGGGCTCTGGAAGGGTCATTTCGGGTCGGTCGCAGTCGCTCCGCTGCTGGCTGCGTGCATCGTGCTGTACGACGCATGGCTGAAGCGGACCCCGGGCGGACCGCTGGCGATGGGGTCCTGCCGAATGCTCAACGTCGTGTTGGGCATGAGCGTCCTGGGCACGCCGCTGGGCGCCGACGCTTGGCTGGTCGCCGGCGGGCTGGGCGTCTATGTGGCGGGCATCACCTGGTTCGCCCGGCGCGAGGCCGAACAAAGCCAACGCCTGCAACTGGCCCTGGCGACGCTGCTGATGGCGCTGGGCATCGTGCTGATGGCGTCGTTTCCGCGATGGTCCGATCGGGTCATTCCCGTCTTGCAGCTCGATCCGCGACGCTGGCATCTGTTGATCGGCGCGCTGGGGCTGTTGATCATTTGGCGGTGCGTTTGGGCGGTGATCGATCCGGTTTCGGTTCGGGTGCGGCTGGCCGTGGCCCAGTGCGTGCTCTCGATCATCGTGCTCGACGCGGCGGCATGCTACGCGGTGCGCGGCGTGTATTGGGCCGGCATGATCCTGCTGCTCTTGCTGCCGGCGCTGTTCCTGGGCCGCTGGATCGAGACGACGTGAGGGAAAAGGATAAAGGCTGAAGGATGAAGGATGAATCGAGAATGATGTAGCAGAAAAGTAATCGCCTACGGTCATTCTGCATTCATCATTCCTACTTCATCATTCCCCCCATGTTTTTTGGCTACAACACCAACGGCCTGGCCCATCATGAGCTGTTCGACGCGGTCGAACTGCTGGCGGAGATCGGCTATCGCGGCGCGGCGATTACGATCGACCACAACGCGCTGCCGCCGTATGCCGGTCGTACAAGCCAGCGGATCGAACGGCTGCGGCGATTGCTGGAACGCCTGGAAATGCGTTCGGTCGTCGAGACGGGCGCCCGATTTCTGCTCGATCCGCGCACCAAACACGAGCCGACGCTGCTTTCCGAAAATCGGCGACGGCGGATCGACTTCTATAAATACGCCGTCGACTGCGCGGCGGGGTTGGGCAGCGATTGCGTCTCGCTCTGGTCGGGCAAGCTGGGGACTGGTCCATTATTCGGCGAGAAGGCGAACCACGCCGACCAACCGTCGACCGAAAACAGGGACCTGTCCCCTTCAGTCGCTTTGGCCCTCGACCGGCTGGTCGAAGGACTCGGCGAAGTGCTCGAATACGCCGCCGAGCGAAACGTCATGATCGGTTTCGAGCCCGAGCCGGGCATGTTGATCGATTCGATGAGGTCGTTCGAGGGGCTGTTGCAGCGGATCGACGGGCCGAACCTGCGGCTGACGCTCGACGTGGGCCATTTGCACTGTCAGGGTGAGACGCCGATCGCAGACGTAATTTGCCGCTGGGCCCCGCGGCTGGTCAACGTGCATATCGAGGACATGCGCCGCGGCACGCACGAGCACTTGATGTTCGGCGAGGGCGAGATCGACTTCCCGCCCGTCTTGCAGGCGCTCGACGACGTGGGCTACGCGGGCGGCGTCTACGTCGAGCTAAGCCGCCACAGCCGCGAAGGCCCGCAAGCCGCCAAACGAGCGATTCAATTCCTGAAGCAACAAATCAGGCAACGCAATTCGCGCTGATCTGCGATCATTTTTTGCGGGCATCGAAGGGGGACAAGCCCATTTTCGCAGTGAACCGCGAAAATGGGGTTCGTCTCCTCTGAAGGGTTGCCTGAAAAGCAATAAACCAACCCGCGCAGCGGCTTGACGGCTGTCGCCATCGGCGGATAGACTGGATAGTTTCGCCGGTGCCAGCCCCGGCCTGCCTGAGCATTATTGCAATTTATGCGACGCACCGACATCCGCAATGTGGCTATTATCGCACACGTCGACCACGGCAAAACCAGCCTGGTCGATTGCATGTTGCGCCAGAGCGGACGGTTCCGCGATACCCAATTGGTCGGCGAGCAAATTCTCGACACCAACGATCTGGAACGCGAGCGAGGCATCACGATCCTGGCGAAAAACATCGCGATTCCCTACAAGGGCGTGAAGATCAACATTATCGACACGCCGGGCCACGCCGATTTCGGCGGCGAGGTGGAAAGGGTGCTGCGCATGGCCGACGGCGCCTTGGTGCTGGTCGACGCCGCCGAGGGGCCGATGCCGCAAACGCGCTTCGTCCTCGGCAAGGCCTTCGAGTGCGGCCTGCGGCCCGTGGTCGTGATCAACAAAATCGACCGGCCCGACGCCCGGCCGCACGAGGTCGTCGACGAAGTGCTCGAGTTGTTTCTGCAATTGGGCGCCGACGACGCGCTGGCCGATTTTCCTTATCTGTTCGCCAGCGCAAAGCTCGGCTACGCGACCGACGATCCCGCGCGGACGACCGACGGCATTGCTCCGCTGATGGACGTGATTCTGGATAAAATCCCCGGTCCCGACGTCGACATCGGCGAGCCGCTGCAAATGCTCGTCACGACGCTTGATTGGTCCGATTACGTGGGGCGCATCGCCATCGGCCGGGTGCAGTCGGGCACGGTGCGCAAGGGGCAAAACGTCGCTCTGATGCAGGCGGACGATCGGATCACGCCCACCAAGGCCGTGGCCGTCTACGCCTTTGAAGACCTCGGCCGGGTCGAGGTCCACGAAGTCGACGCCGGCGACATCTGCGCGATCGTAGGCCTCGAGGGCGTCGAAATCGGCGACACCGTAGCCTCGCCGACCGAACCCCGCGCGATGCCCCGGCTGAAGGTCGACGAGCCGACGCTCAAAATGACGTTCGGCGTGAACTCGTCGCCGTTGGCGGGCCGCGACGGTCGGTATTTGACCAGCCGGCACCTTCGCGAACGCCTCTTCCGCGAGTTGGAACGCAATGTGGCCCTGCGGGTCGAGCCGATCCCCGGCACCGAGCAGTTTTCCGTGGCCGGCCGCGGCGTCCTACATCTTTCCGTGTTGATCGAAACGATGCGCCGCGAAGGCTACGAAATGTCGATCGGCAAGCCGCAGGTGATCTTCCGCGAGATCGACGGCACGACGCAAGAGCCGTTCGAGTCGCTTGTGGTCGAGACGCCGGCCGAACGCACCGGCCCGGTCATGGAACTGGTCGGCGAACGCCGGGGCCAGCTTATCGAGATGACCACGCACAACGAATACACGTTCATGATCTTTTCGATCCCGGCCCGGGGATTGATCGGACTGCGCACCCGTTTGCTCAACGCCACGCAGGGCACGGCCGTCATTCATCACCGGTTCGAGGGCTATCGGCCGATGGCCGAGGCGATCCCCGGCCGCGCCACCGGAGTGCTGGTGTCGATCGCGTCGGGCAAGGCCGTGGCCTTCGGATTGGACAGTCTCCAGCAGCGGTCCGAGTTGCACGTCGCCCCCGGCGACGCCGTCTACGAGGGCATGATCGTCGGCGAGAACAGCCGGCCCGAGGATATGAACGTCAATCCGACCAAGGAAAAGAAGCTCACGAACATGCGAGCGGCCGGGCACGACCGGAACATTCTGCTGAAACCCGCTCGGCGGCTTTCGCTCGAAGAGGCTTTGGAGTTCATCGCCGAAGACGAATGGGTCGAGGTCACGCCCGCCCAAATCCGGCTTAGAAAAATTCTGCTCAAAGAATGCGACCGCCGCCGGGCCAATCGCCAGGCGGCGTCGTAAAGGTCTCGCCAACTCACACGGCGAGCCGTGATTTCACCGGC
>CAYMQL010000228.1:0-3050 GCA_964392255.1 uncultured Planctomycetaceae bacterium
AGCCGATGTTGGATTGGGAGTACGGCCTCGAAATCACCCGGCTGACGATGGCCGCCTATATGTCGGACGAACGGAAATGCACGATCGACTTGACCGATCCGGTCGTCGCAAAAGAGCTGGAAACGTACGTTCCGCTGATTCAACAAGGCCGCGGCAAAGAAGTTTTGTAGCAACCGTTGACAGGGGACTGTCCCAATTTTCGTGGTTCACCGCGAAAATGGGACTGTCCCCCTTAATGTCCCATGCTTTCGCTCGAGTCGCATTCCGACGGGGTGGTGTTGCCGGTTCGCGCCCAGCCGGGCGCTCGCCGCAATGAAATCCGCGGCGAGCAGGACGGAATGTTGAAGGTCTCGGTCACCCAATCGCCCGAAAAAGGCAAGGCCAACAAGGCGCTGGTGGAGTTGCTGAGCAAGAAGCTCGGGTTGAAACGGTCGCAAATCGAGCTTCTTGCCGGCGAAACCTCGCATCAGAAGCGGTTTTTGATCTCGGGGATCAAGCCGGAAGAACTGGCCGGGCGCATTCGCGCGGCGTGCCCGCCCTAACCCGCATTTCGCTCACCGTTTAGCCGGCGAACTTGTTCGCCGCGTGCATCAGATTGAACCGTCAAAGCATTCACGGCGAACAAGTTCGCCGGCTAAAAAAAACTCGCCGTCAGGAGTTTTTCTCGCGCGGCGAATTCGCGCAGCTTCGCCAGCGCTTTTACAAAGTTTTCAGCGGCTCGGGCTTCGCTCATAGAGGACAATCCCTTCTTTGTCGATCTGCGTGCGAAGCGCCGCCGGCGCCTCGTTCCAATCCAGAAGATCAAGCGGGAGCAACGTCACCGGCGCGTCGTCCAAGTCGGTCACGAAGCGCAGCCACCGGCCCCGATGGTCTTTCGGAAAATCGAATGCCAGATCGTAGTCGGAGTTCGACCGTGCGTCGCCGCGGGCACGAGAACCATAGAGAACCACCCGCTGGGGATCGACGGCGCGAATGCCCAACTTGACGACCCGCTGAATGCTGGCGGGAAGGGCCGGATCGAGCAGGACCGTTGGTTCCTTGTTCACCGGGCCGCTCCATCTTGCGAATCACTAAAGGCTTCTGTAGTCTAACATACGCTTGGCGGAGACAAAAGCGGGTTTCGTCGCAGGGACTTCAAATAGCATGACCGAAAAACATTTTCATCTGCGAACCATGACCGCAGCCGACCGTTGGGAAGCGGCCGACCTGATCTGCGCGGCCATGAACCAATATTTTCGCGTCCACAGCAGGCCCGACCGCTTTCCCGGCGGTCCGGCCGATGCCGACGTGTATTTTCAGGTCTACGAAACCCTCGACCCCGGCTGCGGCATTGTGGCCGAGCATCCGGAAACGGGCCGGCTGATGGGCTTGTGCTTTCTGCACCCGCGCGAAACGCACGTCTCGCTCGGCATTATGAGCGTACATCCGAATTACTTCGGATTCGGCGTGGCTCGGGCGCTGTTGCAGCACATCATCGACTTTGCCGATCGTCAGGGAAAGCCCGTTCGGCTGGTCTCCAGCGCGATGAATCTCGACTCCTTCTCGCTTTACACTCGTGCCGGATTCGTGCCCTATCGAGCCTATCAGGACATGTGTCTTGCGGTGCCCGAAGCGGGCTTGGGCCGTCATCGCACCGCCGCCGGCCAACGGGTGCGCGAGGCCGCGGCCGCCGATCTGCCGGCCATCGCAGCCTTAGAGCTGGAACTCTGCGGCATCCGGCGCGACGCCGATTTTCGCCACATTCTGGCCAATTGCGAGGGCTTCTGGCATCTCTCGGTTTGCGAAGCGGAAGGCGGCGGAATCGATGGATTTATGGCCTCGTGCGGACACCCGGGCTGCAATATGATCGGGCCCGGCTCCGCACGCACGGCGGATTGTGCCGCGGCTTTGATTCTGGCCGAGTTGGATCGCTATCGGGGATGCCGACCTGTATTCCTCGCGCCGGTCGATTGCGGCGAATTGGTTGAGCAGGCGTATCGTTGGGGGGCGCGGAACTGCGAGATGCACTTTGCCTCAACGCGAGGATCGCGGCCGTTCTGGCGCGGCGTCAGTTTGCCCACCTTCATGCCCGAAACAGCCTAACGCCTCCGCGAACGCCCCGTACGCGGCGGCGTCGAAAAGAACGAAGCGGATCAACTCCGGCCGGCCGTGTTCGGCAAGAAAATCTACGGCCGTTCGCACCGCGATCTGTGCCGCTAGATCCATTGGAAAACGATATGCGCCGGTGCTGAGCGCCGGCAGTGCGACGGTGCGGCATTCGTGTTCGACGGCCAATTGCAGGCTGCGGCGGTACGCTCCGGCGAGCAGTTCCGGTTCGCCGCGACAGCCGCCGCTCCAAACGGGGCCTACGGCATGGATCACCCATCGGGCCGGAAGCCGGCCGGCGGTCGAAATAACGGCCGAACCGGTCGGGCATCCGTCGGGATAGCGCGCGGCGGTGTCGCACATGACGTCGGGGCCGCCTCGGCGGTGGATCGCGCCGTCGACCCCGCCCCCGCCCGCCAAACGACTGTTTGCTGCGTTGACGATGGCGTCGACCTGCTGGACCGTAATGTCGCCTTGGCACAATTCAATGGTCAGGCCGTGGATTGAGACGCGCATGAAGCTGCTTTCGAGAGGTCGGAGCTTCGGCCGCCGCGTATTCGTCTTTTTGCGGGCGGCCGCTATATGCTAGACTTAAGGAAGGTTCAGGAAAACCCACCCGGAGAAAACTATGACGCGCGAGACCGTAGGCCGGCCGATGGAAATCCTTCTGGTCGAGGACGATCTGGAGGACGCCGGACTGACGATCGAAGCCTTGCGCAACGGCGACGTGCCGTGTCGGGTCAGTCTGGTGCGCGACGGCGAAGAGGCGATGGAATTTCTCCATCGCCGCGACAAATACCGCCGCGCGCCGCAGCCCGACCTGATTCTGCTCGACCTGAACCTGCCCAAGAAAAGCGGACGAGAAGTGTTGGCGGAAGTTCGGACCGATTCCCGACTGGCGGCCGTTCCCGTGGTCGTGCTGACCAGCTCGCGAAGCCATCGCGAAATTCTTGAAGCCGAACAGC
>CAYMQL010000228.1:3060-5062 GCA_964392255.1 uncultured Planctomycetaceae bacterium
ATCTCCGCGTCGAAAGCTATCTGACCAAGCCGGTGGATCTGCTGCAATTCGAAGGCGTGGTCAAGTCGCTGCGCAAGTACATGCTTTCGGACGTGATTCTGCCGCAGTGACGCTTGTCGGCGAACGGGGAACGCTTGCCCGGTGGGATTTACTGCCCCTGAGCCTGAGCCTGGCCCGACATATCCATTTCATAGGCGCCGGGATAGTTCAAGTAGTACTGGGGCGTCGCAACGCTTTGCGGCGCGCGCTCTGCCTGATCGAGCCGCTGCATGTTCATCTGTTGGATGCGGTTGTGACGCTCCAAACCGCTGATCTCGCGGCCGAACTGGCGGTTCATGTATTGCTGCTCCATCTGAGGCCGGACCAGCGTCGTGTAGTTGTCGATCGTGCCCAGGCTGTCGCGGCGGAACAGATTCATCCACGGGCTGACGCCCGAAGGCGCCTGATAGCCGGAAAAGGCCTTTTCGTTCGGCCCCGTACCGGTCATGCCGGGCGGAACCATGAAGCTTGCGGTGCCGGTCTGGCCGGGCTGCACCTGCTGGTTCATGGTGCCACCGAAGCTGCGCGTGCGCGAACTGGAGCTTAAACGCGAACCCGCCTGTTGTTGAGCCCCTCGCCGAGCGGCCGGCGAAGTCGGCGCGCGAGAGATCGAGCGCCCGTAGCCCGCGCCCATGCCCTGCGGAAGCGGCGTATTCGAGGTCGGCGGCTTCGGCTGCGCCGAAGATTCTTCGTCGCCCAACGGCGAATCGGTCGGTGCAATCACGTCGTCGAGCGTGCCTTGTTCGGCAGGCGCGGGGGCGGTTTGTGTGCCGGCGGCCGATCGCGTTCGAGCTTGGCTTCGTGAATCGTCGTATTCGCGGTCGCGCCGCACGGTGCCCGACGGCGCGGGCGCCGCGGCCGCCGGTGCTTCCGATGTCTCGGCGACGACCACAGGGCGGGCCATATTCGTCCGCTGCTCTTCGGTCGGCGAATTGAGCACCAAACCGCCAAAAAACAGAGTCGTTACGGCAATGGCTGCGTTCATGATGACTGCTCCTATTTGCAGTGCGGCCCAAAAAACGGCCCGATCAACTCGCCGACCATCCCACGGTTATTTTATCCCAACGCCGCCGATTTGGCAACGTTCGAATAACCACCCAGTTGCAGCCGGAGCCGCCAGTTTTGGGTAGGGTGCGTGTTTGCACGCACCTTGCTAACGGGTTCGTGTAATTTCGCGTGCATGCAAGCACGCACCCCATTACAGGCTTTACGTCATGCCCCTTAGTACCGGTTCTGGTTGTAGTTGCGGCCCAGGGTTTGCAAATTGCGAATCGACGAAGAGCCCAGCGACGAGAGGCCGAACAGCCGCTCGACCGGGGCCGTCACCTTCGCAAGGTAGTTGCTGAACGCACTGACGCCGTCCTCGGCGATGAACACGCGATCGCCGGGCATGATCTGGTAGTTCGTGGCGGTCGATCCACCCTCGGAAATCGCCTCGTAATCGACCGGCAGGATTTGATGGCAGCCGGTTCCGCTCGGTCCGGGGCGGGCGATCCATATCTTCTTGCTCGACATCTGCGAAAGCCCGTTGACCGAGCCGATCGCGTCGAGCACCGTTTCGTTGCCGCTGATCGGAACGCGCTGAATGTTGTCGCCGATGCCGGCTCCTTGCGTGACCACGTAGTACGACTTGCTGTTGTAGGCGATCACGTCGACCGACACGTCGGGCGAATCGAAATACTGCGACATATGCTTTTGCATTTGCTCGCGAATTTCGCGGACGGTTTTGCCCGCCACATGCACCAGCCCGTACTGCCGCAGGTTGATCGTGCCGTCCGGCCCGACCAAATATTGTCCGGTGATCGGCTGGGTGCCGGCGGTTCGGGCCAATTGGACCGAGACGTCGGGCTTGACCAGAACATTTTGCAGTTTCTGGTGGATGGCGGCTTTGGCCTCCTCGGTGGTCATGCCCGCCACGCGAACCGTCCCGTAGGCCGGTCCCAGCGTGACAATGCCTTCGCCT
>CAYMQL010000229.1:0-5054 GCA_964392255.1 uncultured Planctomycetaceae bacterium
CGCCGTTCAGCCAGTTTCTCTATTCAAAGAACGTCTGGCTGGTGCGGTAATCGACGGCGTATAAGAAACCGTCGTTAAAAACTCAATAACGGCATTCGAGATTGACCGTGACGCCCCCGAACAGCGCGGTCGATCGGTTGTAGATGCCGCCGGAGATGGGCGGACCGCATGCGACGGTCATCGACTGGTCCATCGCCAGGGCCATGTTCGTAATCCACATGAGCTCGAAGCCGACGCCGACCGACCAGTGTTCAGAGAACGTCCATTGGCCGGTCAAACCCAACTCGGCCGAAAACGGGACCGAGCCCCGATAGTCTTCCAAGCTCGACAGATGGGCCGGCACGACCGTCCGTTGATAGGAGTGGCCGCCGTAGATGCCGGTTTTCACCAGCCCGCTGAGCCGGAACCAATCGCTTGGCTGCCACAAGACCGGCTCCGCCCCGATCTGACATCCCCAGAGGAAGTTGTTGGTTTGCGTGGTCGGGCCTTCCAGCAACATCGGGTTGTACCCGACGACGTGAAACCGCTCGTGCAATTGCATCGTCCGAAAGCCGACGATCAACGGACATCGCTCGAAGCGTCGGTTTCTCAAGTTCACTTCGATGTTGTAAAGCTGCCCTTGATTGTTCAGCGAAAACGTGTCGGCCTCGCCGATGCCGTGATAACCGCGGGCAATCATCCCGTTCGGATCGTGTACAACGTGATCGACGTTCCAGCCGTCGACTTGAAAGTATCGGGCTTCGACGTCCCAGTTCGGCCCTAAACGCCGCCTGAGCGTAATGTCGGGCCCCGACGCTCCGCCCAAGTCGGCGGTCGACGAATTGAACGCCTCGTAAAGACTGCTGTCGTAAACCGCAAACGCCGGCAACGTGTTCGACGAACTGTGGGCCAAAGAAATGAACCCGGCGTTGACGGTCCAGGTCGGCTCAACGGCCAACGTTTCCGAGGCTATCTCGACCTCGGCCGCCGGACTCGACGGCCCGGCGATATCCGCCTCAAGATCGCTGGCCAGCACAAAATCATCGGCAGCCGCGCCGCACGACGGCATCGCCCCAAACGCGCCCAAGAAAACCAGCCCGCCAAAAATCGTCCAACGAAACAACCCATTCGCCGTCATGATGCAATCCTTCCCCAGAGCGTTCTAAGTCGCCGCCCTCGCTGTCGTCTACAACAGGTCGGAACCGCTTCAGCCAAGCCGATCGGTTTTTTCAGCGAACGGCAAGGGCGGGGAGTATAGTCACGCTAGCGGCGGAGTACAAGACAGATTCACGCCATCCCGCGGGGGGGCTGCAAACCGCGGAATTCCTCCGCGCTGCGCCCCTCGCAACATCGGTCTGGAAATCAATCGGCACTCCGGGTAGGATTCCAACTTGGGTTGGCGTTTTTTCAGACAAGGCAGTCCTATTTCGGCCGGCGGGACGAGGCGGCGGTTCTTGATGCGTTGCTTCGGCAACGGGCCAATGCCGCCCCGGCGGACGCTTATTTTTCGCTAGGAGAGCGTTATGAATCCGCGAAAGAAGTTCCAGTGGCTTGCGGCTGTGGGCGCTGCATTGGCGGTTGGGTTGTTCTTGGGCGGACTGTGGCCGAACACCCCGTTGCACGCCGTTTCGACCGACCGGACCGAAACGTTCGCAATGGCCACCGGCCCGGTCGACTCGGAAGTCGAGGCCGTCTGGTTCCTCGATTTTCTGACGGGCGATCTGACCGCCCTGGTGCTCGGTCGCCAAGCCGGAACCTGGACCGGACGCTTCACCTGGAACGTCGCGGCCGATTTGGGCGTCGATCCGCAGAAAAATCCTAAGTACATGATGGTGACCGGCGTAACGAGCATACGCCGGGCGGGCGGTTCGCGGGCACAGCCGAGCAACGCGGCTTGCTACGTGGCCGAAATCACCACCGGCAAAGTCGCGGCCTATGCAATCCCCTGGACCCAATCGCTCTATGCCGCCGGACAGGTGCAAGGCGGCCGATTAGTGCCGGTCGGGCCCGCCAACCGCTTCCTCCAGGCCGACGCGGCAACGCCCGGCGCAGGCGTCGTCGCCCCGAGGCCCAGGGAACGATAGCGTTTTCGTGCGGCAAAAACCACGAATTCTTGCCGCCCGACGGAGCGTCCCCTGGTTGTGTCGCGGTTGTTTCGGCAGTAAAACTGCCGAAGCACGAGCTTTCGCCTCCTGCCCTCGATCCCCTGACCTCGATCCTCTAACCCCGCCCCATTTCGATGCCCACGGTTAAAGAGTTGCCGCCACGCGATCAAGTGAAGATTGAAGACACCTGGGACCTTTCCAGTCTGTTTCCTAGCGACGATGCGTGGGAAAAGGCCTTTTCAGAATGGACGGAGAAGACCGCCGGATATGGGGCGTTTCAGGGCAAGCTCGGCAAGGACGCCGAGACGCTGGCCGCGTGTCTGGCGTTCGACGAGGCCTTTGAACGGGCCGGCGAGCGGCTGGGGACCTACGCCCATTTGAAAGTGACCGAAGACACGGCCGACAGCACGTATCAACGCATGCAAGGCCGGTACATCAACGCGGCCGGCCGCGCAGCCGAGGCCGCCAGCTACATCCGCCCCGAAATTCTGGCGATTCCGCCGGACCGGATGGACGAATTGATGGCTGCCGAGTCGCTGGCGCCTTTCCGGCTGTTGTTGGAGCGGTTGCTGCGATATCGGCCGCACACGCTCAGCCCGGACGAAGAAAAGCTGCTGGCCATGCAGACCGAGATGTCGCAGGCCGCCGGCCAGGTGTTTCGGCAACTGAACGACGCCGACCTGAAGTTCGGCACAATCGCCAACGAGCGCGGCGAGCAGTTGGAGCTCAGCCATGCCACGTTCAGCGCGCTGCTGCATTCGCCCTGGCGCAGCGTCCGCCGGACGGCTTTCCATCAGTACTATCAGCAGTATTCCGCCCATCGGCACACGCTGGCGGCGGCGCTGGCCGGGTCGGTGCAGCGCGATATTTACTACGCCCGGGCGCGTCGGCACCCCAGCGCGCTCGAGGCCGCGTTGTTTCCCGACCGCGTTCCTGTGACTGTTTACGACAATCTAATCGCCAGCGTCCACCGGCACTTGCCCGCCGTTTATCGCTATTACGACGTGCGGCGGCGCAAAATGAAGCTTGAAGACATCCACCACTACGACACCTACGTGCCGATCCTCGCCGAGCAGCAAACGCGCCACACCTGGCAACAGGCCGTTTCGACCGTGATGGCGGCCCTCAAGCCCTTGGGCAGCGAGTATTGCGGCATTTTGGAGCGCGGGCTTTCCGGCCGCTGGTGCGACCGCTACGAAAACCGCGGCAAGCAGAGCGGGGCCTTTAGCGCCGGCTCGTACGACGCCGACCCCTACATCCTGATGAACTATCAGCCCGACGTGCTCGACCACGTCTTTACGCTGGCCCACGAGGCCGGCCACTCGATGCACAGCTACTACTCCGCAAAAAATCAGCCCTTCACCTATTACAACTACACGATCTTCGTGGCCGAGGTGGCCAGCACCTTCAACGAGCAGTTGCTCAGCCGCCACTTGTTGGCCCAGGCCGGCGACGACCAGCAGCGGGCCTATCTGATCAATCGCCAGATCGACGCGATCCGCGGCACGATCATTCGCCAGACGATGTTCGCCGAGTTCGAGAAGCTGATGCACGCCGCGGCCGAATCGGGCGAGCCGCTAACGGTCGACTGGCTTCAGGAAACGTACCGCGGCCTGCTGAAGCTTTATTTTGGGCCCGACTTCACGCTGGACGACGAGCTGAACCTCGAGTGTTTGCGAATTCCGCACTTTTATCGGGCGTTTTACGTCTATAAATACGCCACGGGCATGTCGGCGGCCATTGCGCTGGCGAATCGCGTGCTCGGAGAAGATTCTGCGGGGGACTGTCCCAAGTTTCGTGCAAACGAAACAGGGACTGTCCCCTTAGCCGCAACCTCGCCCGCCGCGGCCCGAGACGATTACCTGCTATTTCTCAGCGGCGGCTGCTCGAAAGACCCGCTCGACCTGCTCCGCGACGCGGGCGTCGACATGGAACAACCCGCAGCCGTCGACGCCGCCCTAGCCCAGTTCGACAAACTAGTCGACGAGCTGGATCGGCTGTTGTAGCGAGAACAGGCAATGCCATGAAAGACTATCAGAGCGAGAGCCTCAGCCACGATCCGATCCACGGTTATATTCCGTTCACGTCGGCCGTCGGGCTGCCCGAGGGCGAAGCCGCCGAGCGCGAGATCATCGACCATCCGTGGTTGCAGCGGCTGCGGCAAATTCACCAGTTGCAAACGGCTTGGTGGGTCTTTCCCACCGCCGAACACACGCGATTCCAACACGTCTTGGGCGCAATGCATCTGGCCAGCCGGGCGACGGCCGCCCTCTACGATAGTCTGCGCGAGGTTTGTCCCGATGCGCCCAGCCGCGGCTACGTCGAATCGCTGATGCGGCTGGCGGCCCTGCTGCACGACGTGGGCCACGGACCCTTCGGCCATTTCTTCGACGAGCATTTTCTCGCCCATTTCGGATTGAATCACGAAATCCTCGGCGGCGAAATCATCCGCCGCGAGTTCGCCGATCTGATTCGGCGCATCCGCCGCAATCCGAACACCCGCCTCGAACCGGGCGAAACGCTCGATGCCGATCAGATCGCCTTCCTGATCATGCGGCCGAAGGCCGACGCGGCTGACGGCCCGCGGTGGCTCCGCTTCCTGCGCAGCCTTTTTAGCGGCCTGTACACGGTCGACAACATGGATTTCGTGTTGCGCGACGCCTATATGTCGGGCTACAGTGCTCGGGCGTTCGACCTCGAACGGCTGCTCCATTACAGCGCGTTCACCGACCACGGTCTGACCATCCACGAACGCGGCCTCTCGGCCCTCGTGCGCTTCATTTCGGTCCGGGCCGAGCTGTTTCGGGCCATCTATTTTCATCGCACCGTCCGGGCCATCGACCTCGAACTGCAAGAGCTGTTTCTCGACAGCAAGCAACGCCTGTTTTCCGGCAATCCGTTGGAACGCCTCGACGACTATCAGCGATTGACCGAGTGGTCGGTGTTGATCGAGGTCTCGCGCTGGGCGAC